>CAIVGC010000168.1 GCA_903905335.1 uncultured Methylococcaceae bacterium | reverse complement strand
CTGCTTGACCATCGCCAAACCATTTTGCTGAATGCTGATATTTTGCTTTAAGTTCTCAAGCTGATTATCTAAGGCAATCAGCTCATAGTAAGAATGTGCAACTTCAGCGACCAGATTAGTCACTAAGAAATTTTTACCTTCAGTTGTAGCCATGTATTCGAACACAGCGACTTGCTTGGCATTCCTTAGTTTTTTCCAAACATCAATCTCCCAAGTTGAAAATAGCCCAAATTTATAATCCGCCACGAAGCTAGGAAAAGCTTGGCCATTAGGTAATAGTAGATTGCTTTCAAGAGCGCCTTCTGGCGTATAGTTGCCAGATTTTGCACCACCGGCACCGGCACCCATACCAACAAAAGGCAAATAAGCCCCTTTGCGCGCTTGAATCTCATTTTCTGCAACGCTAATACGCTGCATCAGCATATTGACTTCTTTATTGTTGGCAACCGCTATATCAATTAAGCTTGATAAATGAGTATCTTCAAAAAAATCCTTCCATTTCAAAATAGCTGAATTAGTTTGCTCCACAAGACCGAGCTTAAAGCTCTCAGGAAGTTGAATCTCTTCCTTTTTACTAATCAAGTCAGGAATGCCGCAGCCCTGCAACATCAGCACTGCCGTTCCTAATGCTATAAGGTGAAAATGTCTAATCTTTGCCATCATCAGTACCGTAGTGATAAGTTTCTGTTAAAGGATCAAGGTCTTCGTTTTTAACTAAGGATTTCCCCTCTATCATTTTGGCAAAAATATAATAAAGTCCTGGAATAAGGATGACACCAAATACGGTACCGAAAATCATCCCACCTAGTGAAGAAGTACCGATGGTTCTATTACCGACAGCACCGGCTCCAGTTGCTATCGCCAAGGGTATTAAGCCGGCTATAAAGGCAAAGGAGGTCATTAAAATGGGCCGAAAGCGTGCTTTTGCGCCCTCAATTGCGGCCTCTTTAACGGACATGCCTTGGGCTTGCTTTTGTACGGCAAATTCGATAATCAATACTGCGTTTTTTCCTAACAAACCAATTAACATGACTAGACCCAATTGTGCATAGACATCGTTGGCAAGACCCAATATTTTCAACAAAAAGAAAGATCCAAAAATACCAGGGGGCAACGAAAATAGCACCGCTAACGGTAAAATAAAACTTTCGTATTGTGCTGCTAATACTAAATATACAAATATGATAACAACCGCGAAGATCGCCGTCGCTTCATTACCTCGGGCAGCTTCGTCAAAAGACAAGCCCTCCCAAGCAATGTCAAAACCTCGTGGCAAGGTGGCTGCTGCAACCTCTTTGACAGCGTTTATAGCCGCACCACTGGTATATCCAGATGCTGGCATCGCACGGATAGTAGCCGAGTTATAAAGGTTATAACGGGTAATTTCGTTGGGCCCTAACTTCTTATTCATAGTCATAAAGGATGAATAAGGCACCATATCCCCTCGGTCATTTTTCACGTAATAATTCAACACATCGGTAGGAGACTTACGAAACTCAGGCGAAGCTTGGGCATAGACCTTAAAAAAGTTATTGAAACGAATAAAGCCTTGCTCATAAGTGCTGCCAATCATGATATCTAAATTATTCATAGCTTTTTCGATAGACACGCCTTTTTGCATGGCTTGCTTATTGTCGATAACCAATTCGTATTGCGGGTAATTCGCAGCATAAAAGGTAAATAACCCTGTTAACTCTTTACGCTTACGCAACGCTGCCATAAACTCTTGGTTTAGTTTGTCAAAAGCTTGGTAATCCGTACCCGTCGTCTTATCTAATAAGCGCAAGGCCAAACCCGAAGCAGCACCATAACCCGGTACGGCAGGTGGCTCAAAGAACTCAATGATCGCACCAAAGTCATGGGTCTTCTCTTCCAACTCTTGAATAACATCCTGAACAGAGTGCTTACGTTGAGACCAGTCTTTCAGATTAATAATAACCGTACCAGCGTTGGAACCGCGTCCTTCTGTCAGCACTTCATAACCCGCCAAAGAAGAAACCGATTGTACGCCGTCAATTTCTTCGGCTATCACTTCCAGTTGCCTCGCCACTTTGTTGGTCACCTCAATGGTTGAGCCGGGTGGTGTTTGAATAATGGCATAAATCATGCCTTGATCTTCTCCAGGAATAAAACCAGAAGGCAATGTTAGACTGACCGAAAAGATACCAAAACAAAACCCAGCCAAAATAAAAAGCGTTAAAATTCGCCTAGTGATAACGATATTAAGAAATTGAATGTAACGCCCAGTGACCTTCTCAAAGAAAACGTTAAAGGCAGCTATGAAAAAACTAATCGGGGTTTTTCGTTTAGGCTGGCCATGAGTATTTTTAAGAATCATCGCGCACAACACAGGTGCCAGCGATAAGGCCACGATCGCTGAAATGACAATCGATGACGACATAGCGATAGCAAACTGTCGATAAAATACTCCAACAGGCCCTGACATAAAAGCAATCGGAATAAACACCGACACCATCACTAAGGTTATAGCAATAATAGCACCGCCAATTTCACTTAATACTATTTTCGAAGCGTCATAAGGTGACACATTTTCAGCTTCCATTTTCGCATGTACGGCTTCGACCACAACAATGGCATCATCGACCACAATACCAATGGCCAACACCAAGGCAAACAGCGTAATGAGGTTGATAGAAAGTCCGAACGCCGACATCACGGCGAATGATCCTATTAACGAAACAGGTACCGCGATAATCGGAATCAAGGTAGAGCGCCAATCGCCTAGAAAAATAAACACTACCAAGGAAACCAACACGAAAGCTTCCGCCAAGGTGTGCAGAACTTTCTCAATAGACGCATCCACAAATCTGGAGACATCGTAATTGATTTCGTAGTCCATTGCCTCTGGAAAAGATTTCTTTAGTTCGTTTAATTTTACTTTAACATCCTCAATCACTTTACTGGCATTACTGCCGTAGTTTTGCTTTAGTATAATAGATGCAGAAGGAAAGCCATCTTTGTCAGAGTAAATGTCATAAAACTCACTACTTAAATCGACTTTAGCAATGTCTTTAAGATGTAATATCTCCCCCTCAGGGGTGGCTCGGATAATAATATCTTCATACTGTTCCGGCGTACTATAGCGCCCTTGATAGGTCAGTACGTATTCTTTTGATTGAGCGGCTATACCAGTACTTTGACCTAGCCGTCCTGGCCTACCTATAATGCTTTGAGAGCCAATAGCTTCCATTACCTCATCGGTTGATACTTTATACGCTCTCATACGATCTGGATTCAACCAAACTCGCATGGCATATTGGCGACTACCTAATATCTTAGCTTGAGCAATACCATAGACGCGTTGGACTTCAGGAATAACGTTAACGTAGGCATAATTAAATAAAAATTTCTGATCAGCATTTTTGTCTTTGCTGAACAAATTGATGTACATCAGCATACTAGGCTGCACACGTTCGACAATAACTCCTTCTAGCTGTACTAGCTTAGGCAATCGACTCATAATCTGATCTAAGCGTGTTTTTACATTAACCATCGCTATATTAGGATCAACATTTAGATCGAAAATGACTTGTATCGTCGCCTCACCAGCACTGGTCGCATCCGAGACGATGTATTTCATGCCAGGAACACCGTTAATAGCACGTTCGATGGTAATTAATGACGATTGCACTAGCACATCTGCATTTGATCCAGGAAACGCTAATGAAATGATTACCCGAGGCGGCGCAATATCCGGAAACTGAGCAATAGGCAATGAGCGAATCGCCAACAAGCCCATGAATAAAAACAACAACGACAACACAATCGCCATTACAGGTCTTTTGATAAAAATATTAAACATAATGAGTCTCTGGCTGAAAGGTTATTCGGTATACAATTCCAACTCTGAGCGAACCTTTTCGGGCGGCCTTAAGTCAATCTTCACCTCTTCTCCAGTATGTACTTTACGCAAGCCTTCCAGCAAAATTTTGTCATCATCCTTCAAGCCATCTTTAATAATAAACAAATGAGGTAGCTCGACTTCTATGCTAACAAGTCTTTGCTCAAGCTTACTGTCTTTGTTGATGACATAAACATAGTTTTTATCCATGATTTGAAATGTCGCTTTTTGAGGAATAAGCATAGCGTTTTTATAGGGTTTAACCATTAAAATGGTTCCTGTTTGCCCATGCCTCAGAAGTTTATCCGGATTAGAAAACGTGGCACGAAATTCGATATTCCCTGAGGTATTATCAAAATCAGCCTCAATAGTTTCAATGACACCGGTTTGATTAAAAACCTCACCATTTGCCATTCTTAATTGCACCTTTTTAGTGCGATCATCTCCAGAATGGTACATCTTATAATCGATATATTCGGCTTCTGGGACATTGAAATAAACCCATAATTTACTGATGTCAGACAAGGTGGTTAACAAAGAACCTTCGTCCAACAGACTTCCATTTCTAACCGCCAAATGATCCATAATGCCATCAAAAGGTGCATTGATGTCGGTAAAGCCTAAGTGAGTTTCCGCCATTTTCACTTCTGCATTAGCTTTATCTAACTTGGCTTTTGCCAACGCCAATTCATTAAACGATACGATATTTTGATCCGACAAACCTTTGGTATTAAGGTATTCGATATTCATGGTACTGGCTTCAGCTTGGGCTTTTAGCAGCTCGGCCTGATAGATGTTGGGCATGATTTTGAACATGGGCTGCCCTTTGCTTATCGTTTGTCCTTCATCTACAAAAATAGTCTGTAAATAGCCTCTTTCCAATGCACGTACCTCAATATGTCTAATAGCATGAATCTGACAAACATATTCTTTGGTAACAGACGTATCTTCACGTAAGGGTGTGGTGGCCTCCAATATAGGCATTTCCTCATGCTTTTCAGTTTCTGCTCGATCGCAACCACTTAATAGGGTAGAGATTAAGCTTAGAATTATTGCTATT
>CAIVGC010000167.1 GCA_903905335.1 uncultured Methylococcaceae bacterium | reverse complement strand
GGTTGTAGTCATAATGAGAATTGCTGCATCCCGCTTGTCTAAGTGGTTATTAGTAGCATTTATGGTAGTAACTGGTGTTCGCAACCATTCTGCAGTTTAAAAATAATGAGGTCGCTATCGCGACGATGTGTTAATCGGGTAATCGCACCAGAAGGCGGCTCGGTTGCTGCTTCTTCCTGCGCTCCTCAGTTTTGTCGAGGGTCGGTAGAGAGGGCGTCCTGCCCTCCTACCGACGCGCGGTATCCATGCCGCGCCCCTTCGGGCTAATCCCAACAAAACCTGTGGTGCTCGGCGCAGCAAACGAGACTAAAACGACGTTACTGCGTAACGTCAGGTAGTAATGTAGACAGCAGTATGATCATAATCGCACACGATGCGGTGTCTTGGTGGATGCGCTGGCGCTTATCAACCCTACCGAGCTTTATTTAAACCTTGTGTAGCTAGCTATGCAAAAAAAAGGGAGAGAGCTAGATGTTACTTGACGACTTTATTTTGCGCTTGTTCCTTAGCGCAGTTTGTACATTAAAACTTACCCACCAATTTCCCAGCCACCACCTAAGGCTTTATACAAGGCAGCCAAAGCGGTCGCTGTAGATGTTTCACTTTGGGCTAAACGATCTTGATCTTCTAATAAACGCAACTCAGTATCTAACACCGTTAAAAAATCACTCACACCTTCATTAAAACGTAACTGAACCAATTCTTCTGCTCTGACGCTAGCATTAGCCGCTGAAAGCAATAACGCTTGACGCGCCCTCACCCGATTGTAATTAATTAGCGCATTTTCAGTTTCTTCTAAGGCATTGAGTACTGTTTGTTCATATTGGGCCAAACTAGATTCAGCACTGGCATTCGCAGCTTTAATACGCGCATAGACGTGCCCCATATCTAAAAAAGCCCAACTAATTCTTGGCCCTATCGAATAAGAATCTGAGCCTCCAGAACCTACGCCTGATAACATACTGGCCTCTAATGACAGCGTACCCACGATGGTGACGCGCGGAAAAAGATCGGCTGTGGCAACACCAATACTAGCCGTAGCTGCGGCTAACATACGCTCAGCCATTTTTATATCAGGCCTGCGACGTAATAATTCAGCTGGGTTACCAATATTAATTATTTCGGGAATTTTAGGCATAGGTGCAGCAGGCCCTAATCTAACCGTTAAAGCATTAGGTAACCGTCCTGTTAAAACACTCAAACGATGCATAGCCCGATAAATGCCAGATTCTAAAGGTGGAATTATTGCCCGTGTTGTATCAAGCTGAGCCGTCGCCCGAGAGGTATCTAATTCGGTACCTCGACCGCTTTCAAGTCTAATACGGGTTATCTCTAGTGTTTTGATTTGATTTTCTGTGTTCTTTTTAGCGACTGCTAATTGATTTTGCAGGCCACGCAATTCAAAATAATTTCTAGCAACTTCAGCAACTAGGCTGACACTTAAATCACGTAACGTAGCTTCCTGCGCCTCAACCTCATCACTACTCGCTTCTACACTGCGTCGTACTCGACCAAAGATATCAACTTCCCATAACGCATCAAAACCTACGTTATAAAGTTTTAAGCCACGCGGTGCATAAGATAAATTATTTAAAGCCCCGACACTACGCTTTTGATCAATGTAATTAGCATGTGCAGTCACTATAGGTGCTAAATTTAACGTCGTCTGCAAGTAAAGCGCACGTGCTTCGCGTATATTGGCATTAGCCGCCTGTAAATCGTAGTTATGCGCGATGGTTTGTTCAATTAAGGCATTCAGTTCCTTATCTTGAAACAACTTCCACCAATTTAGCTCTACGCCCTGCCCTGTAAATTCAGAAGTTTCAGCCCGTGCAAAGGTTTTTGGCGCATCGGTAACTGGGGCTTTATAGTCTGGCCCTACTGCACAGGCACTCAAAAGCCCTGCAGCCAAAACCAAGTTATTTAAGCGAAATACCTTGGCTACCAACTTAACACGTAAAATATAATTCCCACGCTCTGCGTCACGCAGCGCTAAAGCGCTGCAGGATGCATTTCCACGCAGAGCGTGGGAACGATAAAATAAACGAAATAACTTTAAATACAGGCTCATAGCTTAGTCTCTGCTGATAAAACTTTTTCAATCTTTGAGGCACGTAAGCGTTTAGATAAAACCTGAACAGCAACGTAAAACACCGGTGTTAACAACAAGCCAAAAAAAGTCACGCCTAACATACCGCTAAATACCGCAGTACCTAATATTTGTCGTGATTCCGCACCCGCACCTGTCGCGACGACCAAAGGAAACACTCCCATAATAAAAGCGAAGGACGTCATTAAAATAGGACGTAACCTTATTCTGGAAGCTTCTACAGCGGCATCAAAAAAACTCAAGCCACTTTCTTGCCGTCGCTTGGCAAACTCAACAATTAAGATAGCATTCTTACTTGCTAAACCCACCAAGACGATAAAACCTATCTGCGTAAAAATATTATTATCCATGTGATTAAGCCAAACCCCAGCCATGGACGACAATATACACATCGGAACAATTAAAATCACCGCAAACGGTAATGACCAGCTCTCGTATTGTGCAGCCAGCGCCAGAAACACAAAAATAACACTCAAGGGGAAAACTAATAACGCGACGTTACCGGCCAGCACTTGCTGTAGACTCAGTTCGGTCCATTCATAATCAAAACCCGGCGGCAATTCTCTCGCCATTAGCTTATCCATAATCTCAATAGCTTGACTAGAACTAATACTCGGTAAAGTGCCACCATTAATTTCAGCAGTCGGATACATGTTGTAACGTGTAATTTTGTCTGGTCCGTTAATTTGCTGCACATTAATTAAGGAACCTAAGGGCACCATATCGCCCTGAAGATTACGCGTTTTCAATTGCGTAATATCATCGGGCGTCATACGGAATTCTGAATCCGCCTGCGCGACCACTTGATAAGTCCGACCAAAGCGGTTGAAATCATTTACGTACAATGAACCTAAATAAATCTGTAGCGTATCAAAAACGTCTTTTAAGGGCACATCCATAGACTTAACACGGGTACGATCTACATCTAAAAATAACTGCGGCACGCTGGCTCTAAAGGTGCTAAATAGACCCACCAAGCCCGGTTGTTTATTACCTAATGCAAGCAAATCATTAGTCACATTTTTTAAGGCTTCAATACCGGCATTACTTCGATCTTGTATTTGTAATTTAAAACCACCGACTGAGCTCATGCCTCGTATAGGTGGCGGAGCAAATACGGCGATATAGGCATCATCAACCGCTGATAAGCGCTTCTTAAGATCTTCAATCACGACATTGGCATGTAAGTTTGCATGACCTGCACGCTCATCAAAACTATCTAATGTCGCAAACATCGTCGCCACATTAGATTGACTAGCACCACTCAAAATAGAAAATCCAGAATAAGCGTTAACATGATTAACGCCTTCGGTTTCCATAATAATCTTGGTCGCTTGTTTAACAACCGCCTGGGTTCTCGCTAAAGAGGCCGCATCGGGTAATTGTGCATACAAAATTAAATAACCTTGATCTTGCTGCGGAATAAAACCTGTAGGTACTTTTTCAAAAGCTAAGAAGTTAAGACCGCATAAGCCTGCATAAAGCACTAGCACTAAAGTCGTCATTCTAATCAATCTAACTACCAGCCTTGAATAACCATGACTAAAGCGTTCAAAAAAGCGATTAAAACGGCTAAAAAACCAGCCAAATAAAGCATCTATAATACGCGTGAACGCATCTTTATCAGCATGCGCCCTATCCAATAATAAGGCACATAAAGCTGGGCTCAAGGTTAACGAATTAAAAGCAGAAATAACTGTGGACACAGCAATCGTTAAAGCGAATTGTTTGTAAAAAGCGCCAGAAACACCAGTAATAAAGGCCGTTGGCACAAATACAGCAACCAATACCAAAGCTGTGGCTATAATCGGCCCCACCACTTCACCCATGGCTTTGCGTGTGGCATCTTTAGCTGATAAGCCTAGACCAATATGGCGTTCTACATTCTCGACTACCACAATAGCATCATCAACAACAATGCCTATGGCCAATACCAGCCCAAACAATGACAAGGTATTTAAAGACAAGCCCATCGCTGACATTACAGCAAAGGTACCAATTAAGGAAACAGGCACGGCAAGCAAGGGAATCAAGGTGGCGCGCCAATTTTGCAAGAACACTACCACAACAATGACCACCAGCAATAGAGCTTCAAATAGCGTTTTTATTACCGCACTAATCGATTGTTGAATAAACACCACAGTGTCATAGACCATTTTATAATCCAGACCTTCAGGAAAATGGGTCTTCAACCTTTGCATAGCCTCAACCACGGCTTTTTTAGTATCTAAAGCATTAGAACCAGGTAACTGAAAGATAGCCAGGCCAACAGTCGGCTCGCCATCTAATAGCAATCCTGAATTGTAATCTTTGGCGCCCAACTCGATTCTAGCCACATCTTTAAGCTTAGTGACCTGACCGTTAGCGCCTTTTTTGATGACAATATCAGCAAACTGCTCAGCCTGCATCAAACGTCCCAAGGTACTAATCGTATATTGAAAATCGGTGCTTTCCCCAGGTTGTTGACCGACCACACCGGCAGCAACCTGCACATTCTGATCTTGAATCGCTTTAACCACATCACTTGCAGTCATATTACGGGCTGCAATCTGCTCAGGATTTAACCACAAGCGCATACTGTAATCTCTAGCCCCAAACACCACAATATCGCCAACACCGGGTAAACGCGCCAAGGTATCTTTAATTTGCAACAGCGCATAATTACTTAAATACACACTATCATAACGTTTATCAGGAGAAACCAGATTCACCACCACGCTCAAATCTGGGCTACGTTTCTTAACGCTAATACCCTGTTTTCTTACATCTTCTGGCAATCTAGGTTCAGCTAGTGATACCCTGTTTTGCACCAACACCTGAGCTTTGTCTAAGTTGGTGCCCGGTTTGAAAGCAATTGTTAAAGCCATACTGCCGCTATTGGTTGATTGCGAAGACATGTACAGCATATCTTCAACACCATTAATTTCTTGCTCGATAGGTGTAGCGACAGTTTCAGCTACTACTTGAGCATTCGCGCCCGCATAACTGGTGGTAATCAATACTGTAGGGGGTGCAATCTCTGGATATTGCGTAATCGGTAAAGTAATAAGCGCAAGACTTCCTAAAATAACAATGAGAATAGACAATACGGCAGCAAAAATAGGTCGTTCGATAAAAAAATGTGCGAATCGATTCATCTTTATTTCTCGCCTTTAGACTCAACGAGCGAGATGCGTTCGCCATTAATCTGAAAGCCCGGCATAAGTTTTTGTATGCCTTCAATAACCACCCAATCATCGGCTTTTAAGCCTTGACTAATAACACGCAACTGTCCAACATGTGCACCTAGCGTCACTTGTCGATATTCTACTTTTTGCTCTTGATTAACTACCCAGACAAAGCGTTGCGCTTGATCTGTGGCAATAGCTCTATCAGGCACTAACAGCGCAGAATAAGGCGCACTCCCACGCACACGCAGCCTAGCAAAAAAACCAGGACTGAGTAGCCCATCAGCGTTAGCCAATACACCGCGTAAAGAAACCGTTCCTGTCGTGATGTCAGCTCTAGGTGAAATATAATCGATATGCCCTAAATGAGGAAAATCAGCCTCATCGGCAACCCCCAGTTGCACAGGAACTGAACGTACTCGATTACCTTCATGAATGGCTAGACGTCGATATTTAAGTGCAGAACGCTCATCAACATCCACATAAACATAAATCGGATCAACTGAGACAATAAACGTTAATAACGTGGCATCGGCGCCACCACCACCGACCAGATTACCTTCGGTAATGAGTTCACGACCTATACGGCCATCTATCGGCGCGCGTATTTTAGTAAATTCCAGATTCAATTTTGCCGTAGCCAGATTGGCTAGGGCTGACTGAACCGCAGCAGAAGTTTCTTGCGAGCCTTTACTACGCGCGTCATGCTCTTCTTCTGAAATGGCTTTGCCGCTAAATAAACGTTTGGCACGTTCTAAATCATTTTTAGCTAATTCATTTTTGGCTTTAGCGCGCTCTAACTCTGCTTCTGCAAAGTTGAGTTGAGCTATAAAAGGTTTAGGATCGATCTGAAATAAAAGATCGCCTTTTTTAACCAGTTCACCTGCCTTAAAGTTAACTTTTTCTAAGTAACCACTGACCCGTGCCCGCACATCAACAGAACTGACGGCTTCTATACGACCGGTATAATCATCCCATTCTGTAACATCTTGAGTTAAAGGCTGAGCTACTTTAACGTTAGGGACTGGTGGCTGAATTTTATTGGCAGTCGTATCGTCTTTATTGCCGCAAGCTATCAAGAACAACATTATTAAAGCAAGCAGCCCCAAATTCCAACGCATAAATATTGCTGGCCTACGTGTGCGTTTATTCATTCCTTGGATACCTTAATGCTTACAATGGAGGGGAGCTAAGTCATTAAAACAACAGTTTTAATGACTTAGCATTATAACAACTTAGCATAAATTTATGATAGGAATGTGAATTAGATTAACTGTAAGCAACTGACTACGTTTGATTGCTAACTAAAACCTAGGCAGCCAATCTATTAACTGAAATTGTTTATAAAGCCAGTATTTCTACGTATTGTGGGGTAACTATGACTTAGTTAAGCTACTACTGCATCTATAGTGTATGTAGGATTAGCGGCTTATTTTTAGCCCTATCTCGAGCAAGGCATATAGAGCACTCTATGGGATAGCGCTAGCCGTCTCAGTTTTTATCCAATTTTGTAAGGTGAATATTATGCGTAAAATCATCATTGTTTTACTTTGGACTTTAGCACCCGCTGCTGCTTTTGCTGTTGCCGTCCCTGAACCAGAAACTTTGTCATTATTAGGCATAGGCGCACTGGCTTTTATTACCAGTCGCTTGATCAAGAAATAAACAATACTATTGCGTAGTCTTAACTTCGGCTAATTGATCACTCGCAATACAGTCGTTGTTCTTAGCAGTCCTGACAACCCCTGTTATCAGGACTGCTTTTATTTAGCATCCATTCAGATACCAATACATAGCCAAACTCAGCACACTTTAGATGGCTTTAGAACCTTTTAACTCAGCCAAACCTCTTTGAGCTTCATATAAAGCTAGCCATGATTGTTTAATGCCTTGCCAGTTATATTGTTGAACGTCTCGAACGCCATTTTCAGAAAGGGTACGATACAAATCAGGCTCATTAAGCAATCTGCTAATCTGCTTTACCATGGCGCTGGGATTATTGACTTCTGTTAATAGTGCTGTTTCCTCATGCTTTACTAAATAAGGTATTCCTCCTACCTCTGTCGTTACCACGGGCACACCGCAGGCCATAGCCTCAAGTATTGAGTTTGGCATATTATCAACTGTGGTTGGATTGAGCATGATGTCAGAGCTTAGATATAAATCAGTTATTTCTTCTACCGTTAATTTGCCCGTAAAGCTGACATTCTGTTGTAAATTTTCTTTAATAATAAGCTGTTGTAATTCTTTCAATTGAGGGCCACTACCTGCTATTGATAATAGCACATCAGGCACCGTTTTTCTTAACAAAGCGATAGCATTTATCGCCGTTACGATGCCATAGATAGCTTCCAAATTACGCGTAATTATTAAATGTGGACGTAGTGGATTCATTTGTCGGCATGTGCTCTTAACATGAAAACGTTCCAAATTAATGATATTAGGAATAATAGCGGACTCGATGCCGAAATCAGAAAACACTGCTTTTAAATAACCAGACGGGACAATGACAGCAGAGGCTTTATTAATGGAAGGCAATACCCATTTTATAGAATCATTGAAATACGTCCTTGCTTCACCACCGCGATAATTAATAATAACAGGTGTATTCCGTAACCAGCCTATCCACAACACCGGCGCGGAAAACAATTGCCAAGACCATCCTGAATTTGAAAGCACATGAATAACATGAACTTTTCCGGCAAGATTCCATATATGTTGCACATATGAAATAAGACAAAATAATGCTCGTAAACCTTTTATTTTTTGAATTATTTTATAGGGACATAAGACGTTAGTCTGCACCAAACTGACTTGAATACCTTCTTGTATCAAAAGTTGATATAGCTGATTGAGTTGATTAGCCATACCACCATAAGGCGGCGGTAGAGGGCCACATAAACCGACATGCAAGATATTTTCTTTATCCATTTGCTGCATCGGCTTTATGTAAACTCAAACGAGTATAGATATTTTTATAACAACTCACACTACGCGGCCAATTTCGCTGTTGCTCTACAAACCAGCGTCCGGCCTTGCGCAAAGCATCCCAGCGCTCTGGAGCATCCAATAAATTAAGTACCGTAGTTGCTAAAGCCAGTTTATCTCCGGCCTTAAACAAACAACCAGTAACACCCTCTTCAATCAATTCTTTATGTCCACCGACATCAGAAGCAACCACTAACCTACCTTGAGCCATAGCTTCCAAGGGCTTTAACGGAGTAACTAACTCTGTCAGACGCATTGATAAGCGCGGATAGATGAATATATCAACTTGCTTATAATAATCTTGTACACACTCATGATTAATACGACCCGTAAAAATGACATCTTGCTCTAAACCTAACTCTTGAACTTTCTGTTTTAGCAAGGCTTCTTGTGGACCACCACCGACTAATAGCAATTTAAGAGCCGGCTGTTTTTGTAAAATAATCGGCAATGCCTCTAGTAACAATGGTAAGCCTTCATAAGCATAAAAAGAGCCAATAAAACCTAGGACAATTTTGTCCTGCAAGCCAAGTTGATTTTTTAATGCTTGATCAGCAATGACACCATAAGTAAATTGTTCTATATCAACCGCATTAGCTATCACAGTAATTTTTTCAGGCGCTATGCCTCTAGAAATAATATCTGCACGTAAACCCTCACATATTGTTGTGATAGCATTAGCCTGCTTAAAAATATAGGTCTCTAGCATTTTACTCAAATAATATCGCAAGCCACCCTCGCAAGCCGTGCCATGATCAACTGCCGCATCTTCCCAAAACGCTCTACATTCATAAACTAAAGGAATATTATATTTTTTAGCTGCTTTAAGTGCTGCCCAACCATTTAATGCTGGAGAATGGGCTTGGAGTATATTGGGCTTATTTTGCAAAATAATGTCATCCAACCTTTTTTCCAAGCTCAATACTATGGCCCATTGATTTAAAATGGGTAGCTTTGCTAACCAGCCTTTAATCGGTTCTGAGCGATAAAAAGTAAGACCATCGACTTCTTCTATCGCAGCTTCTGCAAGCTTATGCTTAGCAGAAGTTATTTGTAACGTTTGCCAACCTAGTTTTCGTTGTTGCTCTAAGATCGCCTTAGTACGAAAGGTATAGCCACTATGTAAAGGAATAGAATGATCAAGTATATGCAGAATTTTCATAAATATTTAATACAGTATTTTAGTAATGACTAAGCCTTGCGTTAATGCAGTTCTTTTCCTAATACTCGTCTATACGTTTTACGCAATAAATGAGGAACCATTAAATAAACCGGCATTTTTAACCAATGCGATCTAATGAATAACAAGCTACGCGCTAAACCTGTCCATTTGTCATTACAGCTGTCATGATCTGGCAGCAATGCTCTTAAGAACAGCGCATCCATTACGACTGTATTTATGTGATTAGGCATTTGTTGTTTAGATAACAGTAAAACCTTTTCCGGAACCGGTGTTAGGAATATTTTTTGAGTGTAGCGCAGCGCATAATACAAAGGAATTTGTTGTTTCAGCTCTTTTGCACGTTGCAGCAGCTTTATCCAAAAATCATCTGAGGTTGCAAATTCTTTAAGTAAATTATCTAAATCTAATAAATCACGAAAACCTTGGGTAAAATCGCCTTCATGAAATAAATGAGTAGCGCTATGCAAAACTCTATCTTCAGCTGCCAAAACCCAAATATTATATTTTGGTACTTTAATACAATTAGCTAATAACTTATTAGCATCAGGATATTTACCTGAAGTTTTAGGTAAAATATTATGATGCACATCAATCGATGTTTGCCGCTTTAAATGTCTTAATGGAGGAATTTCATGCATCCATAATCGATAATATTTCTGATCGTAAGGATCTAAGGTATTAGTCATCCAACCTGCGTTTGTCAAGGCCATTTCCACTGCCATTAATTGCTGCTCTGGCACTAATATATCCACATCAGAAAACACTCGTCCTTTAGCGGCATTATTCTCAGCCATAAAATAAGCCGAACCTTTTAATAAAACCAAAGCCATAGGAATATCTTTAAGTGCTTTTTGAATACACTTTATTTCAAACGCTAGGGCAATATTAAAGCGATCGGCATGAATTTGCGCTGATTTTAAATGTAATCGCGCCCGTTCTGGTATTTCTACCACATTAGCATTTAAAAGTTCAGCCAAACTGGCTAATACATTCGCTCTTCTAGCTTGCCTAATCAACAAATCCCACTGTGGCAGATTTAATTCCAAGACCTGCTTAGGATTAAGCATCACTAAGCTTAGTAGTGGACGCTTCATTAATTGGATATCTCGGTGAACAAAATAAGGGCTTCATCGAGACTGCTGTACTGAAATTCATAACAAGCGCATTGGTCCACTAAGCCAGATAAGCTGTCGAAACCCTGTACACCCAACAGATTATAGTTAAAGCAATCACCAGCAGCGCGCAGCAGTGCCTTACCTTTACTGAGTGTCGTCAACTCCGTTTTAGTCCCTTGTTTATATTTAGGAAATATCAGTTTTGCGGCTAGTGCAGGACGAGTTCCCATCTGTACGTTGAATTCTGGTGGGCAAAGATGGCCTACCGTTCCTTTAACCGTATCATTCACTATCTGTCCAAACACTGACTGAGGTAAATGTTTTCGAATCACTTCAATAGACTGATTCTTTAAACTAATCGGACGCGGAACAGGATAAATTTTCCCATCATAGGTCGATAATAAGGTCATTTCGTCAGATAATAATCGCCAACCATTACCAACCAGTGCTGCACATAAGGTACTTTTACCGCTACCTGGCGTACCTGGCAAGATAAAAGCCTGCCCATTACGTTCCACCGCCGCCGCGTGAATAATTAGGTATTGATTGGCATGACTAGCAATACACCAATTTAATCCCCATTCAAATAGCGCTGAAGCTTGTAAATAAGGCAAAGGTTTAAAAGGTGCATAACCATCTAAAAAAAAACTAACTTGCGGCCTAATATAACGCCGCAGTGCGGAAGGTGAGCTTAGCCGCACATGAAAATCAATAAAACTATCCTTAGCCAATAACTCATATGCACCATAGAGATTGTACATATGAGGCACCAATTCCTTTATAGAAGAGACTAAACGAATATTAAACAGTCCTACCCTAAAATCCAATCCTTTTACAATAGCCTGCTGTAACTGACTTTTCGACAAACTGGCTATATTACTATGCGTCACATTATTCACTAATTAACAAACCTAAAAGCTCAAATTTAGAAATAAAATCTAATAAATAGTTTTCTAATTCAGGTTCAGTTGCTTCAGTAAATAAAACAGTCAATGTGGCTAATAATTCAGCCCTAGTCATAGTCCGCTTTGATAAAGCACAGATTAACGCACCGCTAATAACATCCATAACATGCGTGTCTCCCGATAACTGATCGTAAATAACATAATCATCATGCCAATGTACGCAGCTGAGAAAGTTAGTTGAGTAAATAGCTAGTTGATTCACGGTTATCTAGAATTAGTATTTACTCAACCAATATCATTGGAATTAAGATTCCAAAGTTGAGGCAAGAAAAGCTGCTAGCGTAGTATTAGGTGGAAGACTCACTGTAGATGGTATTTTACACAAACCTAGCACCTGCGCCACAGTTAAAGCATAGGGGGGATTAGGAGTAGGCGTCGGATTGTAAACTGCGTTTAACAAGGCACAAACCTTATAAGCATTAAGGCTAGAACTTGGTGATAAATTAGCCAGCATAGATGTATTAGGCATGGATGATTTAGGGAATGCAGTACTACATAGTGTTCCGTCGCTAAAATAAGTAGCCGATAATGTACCAACACCCGACATACCTGCTGACGATGTTTTCGTAAATGCACCCGTAGTGGGATTGTTAGTATAAGTATAATAGGTCGTAGCGATAGGATAGTTCGCCGTTCCTGATGGAAAAAGCGTAGTGAAAAGAGTACTACCTAAGGGATTGGTGGTAACACCAGACGTTGGAAATTTAAACGATCCACTTTGAGTTTCACCCTTCTTAGTTAAACTAAGTGTAATTGTTTGGGTTTTCAAAATACCATAAACATAGGGAGTACCAAACCAGTTATAACTATACTGTTGTTGCGTGATAGTAGCGGTAAGAAAATACAAATTGTCCCCTGTTCCCCATGTTGCAGTAACACTCGGATAAGTAGTTTGAGTTGTAGATAATGCAATATTGCACTTTAAAGTGCCAATATTAGGTGTAGTCGGATTCCATGAGACAACAGAACTTCCTAAACTACAACTTCCAGCACCAGCCTGTGACATATTGCCAGAGACTAGTTGAGATAAACACCCTTGTGCGGCACCAAAAGCAGAGCGATTAGCCAAACTTAAAACCACTGGCGCGGCAAGTCCCGCACCTTTGATAAAACGACGTCTTTTTTCTACACCGACTTCTTTATGAGGCGTTTGCTCATTTAACTTTTGCTTTTTCATGATAATTTACCTGAAAGTGATTATATCTAAGGACTTAATTAAAACGCTGATACAAGACTACAAAACTCTAAAGATTAAGACGAGTAGAAGCCGTGTTACTTGTATTCCACTTAGTGCATACAACTACAAAACTCTAACAAATAATGAGAGCAGTAATTGTAACCTCTTAACTAAAAAATCACCTATATTATTTTTATAATCCTAATAAATATTATCTGCAGGAACTTATAACCTTAATATCAAGCAGTAAGATTAATTTTTTACTAGCGATATCAACTGCTGTTTTTTACGGCAACTTCTTTAACTAGGTTACCACTATAGATAATATACTCATGACCTACAATAACCCATGCTCAGCAAAGGAATAAGGCAAGCCATCCCCAATAATAAAATGATCTAGCACCCTTATGTCAAATAGGGCGAGCGCTTGCTTAAGCTTCTCAGTAATTTGCTTATCAGCCTGACTTGGCTCAGAAATCCCCGATGGATGATTATGAGCAAATATGACAGCCGCTGCATTATAGGCCAACGCTTGCTTAACAACTTCTCTGGGATATACACTCGCGCCATCTATAGTACCTCTAAATAATTCATCCAATTGAATAACTCGATGTTGATTATCGAGAAACAAACAAGCAAAAACTTCATAACTATAGCCCCGTAATTGAGCGCTCAGATAAGCGCGAGTAATCTCTGGACTCGTTAACGCGCTGCCACGCTTTAGTACTTCGTTAAAATGACGTTTAGCCATTTCAAGCACAGCTTGAAGTTGTGCATATTTTGCATCACCTAAGCCTAAGCCTTTACAAAATTGTTGTTGATCGGCATCTAACAAAGCTTTTAATGAGCCAAAATCAGCAAGCAACTGTTTAGCTAAATCTACCGCTGTTTTACCTGGTGTTCCCGTTCGTAAAAAAATAGCCAACAACTCAGCATCGGTTAAAGCTGAGGGACCTCGCTGTAAAAGCTTTTCTCTAGGCCTATCTTCTGCTAACCAATCTTTAATAGTCATGGGCTATCCTTGAATCCAATTAGATTTCAAACATAAAAACATTAGGAATATCTTTTACTTAGCATCAGTTGCCTAATACAGATTAACAATTTCATACTAAGATTATTTATCTGCTGATAATTTATGTAAGCGATTTTTTAAACCTTTTGATTCTGGAGAGAACCGAAGCCCAATTTTAATTGTATCAATTGCATCCTGCTTCATACCTAGCGTTAAATAATAATCCGCTAATTTTGCATATGCTTGATGATACTTATTATTTAATTGTATGGCTTTGTTATATTCGGTCAGTGCAGCACCAGTTCTTCCCAATTTCCCTAAAGCCTCTGCCTTATAAAGACTAGTGCTGTCCATCAATTCATGCTGACTAGTAGAATGTACTTGGACATACTCGAACTCTTGGATTGCAGTTTCATAGGATCTTTTATCGCCCCCATCCCCTCTAATAAGAAATTTCATAGCATGACAAAAATGCTGAGTATGTTCTCCGGGCATAGATATATTTTGTTTAAGAGATTTAGCATCTTCTCGAAAGTTGCCTATTGATAATCCCATACAAAAAGGTGGCATTTTCCTAGCCTCACTAGCTGTAACTTGATAACTATTTTGATCAGTTGTTTGGTCCGCAAGTACAGATGCAGAATACAATGTTGCTAAAAACATAAAAAACAATGGTAATTTAAATTTTTTCATAAGTAGCTTTTTTAAAATAATGATTGTTAAGATCTGAAATCATCTATTAGGTAAAGATCAAATCGGTAGGCAAAGCGAATCAAAGGTTATTAGCATTTTTTTTGTAATAACCTCCCATCAGACCCAAAAAATAAGTAACAGTCATTAATTGCCGAAAGGCAAAATCAGGTCCTTTGGTGAAACATAGCTCTATATACTTAACTGTGGCTCTGACAAATTGAGGAAAAATAAACAAAGGTATACCTAATATAGCTCTACGATACGTACTTGCATCTCTACGAGACTCAAGTTGACCCGCATTATTATGCAAGGTTAAAAAGAACCCAGGCTTTAATTGATAGGTAAGAATTTTATGTAGTACTAAAGCCTCCGGTTGATAATAAAAGCGACCACCAACATCAGCCAAACGATGAAAGAAATCAGTTTCTTCACCCTTGAAGAGCTCTTCTTTTTTTAAACCAGTGCCTTTTCGTCCCATTTCTACATCGAACAAACCTACTTTTTCAAATACTGCACGCCTAACAGCCATATTGCCGCCAAAGGGGAATTCTTTATAGCCATCCATCGCGCGTGCTTCATTGCCAAAATCCTGATGACCAAGAAAACCATACATATCTGAAGTAATCCATTTAGGCAGTTTGGCAGGACTATCGATATGAATGCGTCCGCCGACAGCATCACATTGTTGAGTATTGAAAGTATTGACAATAGATTGTAGCCAGTTTTTACTGACTCTGATGTCATCGTCTATAAAGATAAGAATTTCACCATTAGAGATATTGACTCCGTGATTTCTAGCATGAGAAAGCCCTTGCTTAGATTCAAAGGTATACCTAAGAATAAAATGATTCTGCGCCGCGTAGTCCTGGGTAAATTGCCTAGTAAGATCATTAGAATTATTGTCAACCAACAAAACTTCCCAAGTAAATGGACTAATAATGTCTTGAGTTGCCAGACATTCAAAACAATCTTTAAGATTGTCTACCCGATTATAGGTACAAATAATAATACTAATATCCATAAAGTTATCCCAACCTTGATAGTAATCTTGAAGAATAATATTTCAAGGGAAAAAGCCAACTAGCTTCATTCATTCCAAACTTGATTTTTTGTTTAAGCTTCCACTTTGAATCATCACCGTAAACTTCAATACGATGCAATATTAATGGATCGCGTTCAGCATTATTAAAACCCGAGCGCGTTGAGCAGGCTGTTTTAAATCCGGCTTTCTTTACTAATTCACGCGTTTTTTCAGTCAATAAGCCATAAGGATAGGCAAAGTGACTACACTCCATCCCCAGCTGTTCTTCAATAAGTTGTTTTGATTCGGCTAATTCCTTGCTTACGCTGCCATCGTCCAACTCAGTCAATTTGGGGTGGGAAACGGTGTGTGAACCAAAGCTTATACCCTGACTAGCCATCTCTTTAATTTGCGCCCAAGACAACATCTTGCGCTCAGAAAATGTTGGCGCACTCATCCATTGATTGGTTTTACCCACTAAGCCTGTCGCTAAATAAATGATTGCCGGAATCTGCAAGTGTTTGAGAATAGGAAATGCGTTGCTGTAATTGTCCTCAAAGCCATCGTCTAAAGTTATCAAAAATGCTTTATCCGGTAGCGGCGTTTGTTGAATATAATACTCTTGAACCGCCTTCATACTCACAGGTTTAAATCCGGAGCTTAATAGCATTTTTAGATGTTGTTCAAATTGCTTAGGGGGGCAAGCGTATTTTATCTCCGCAGCCGTTTTGGGCTCTGAAATCATGTGGTACATTAAAATAACAAAACGCTGCATTTATTCCTCCTTAAGCGAAGACGGCTATTCAAAGTCATTATTTATGGCTCTATGTGAATCGTAGTGGGTAAATTAAAAGTCAAGTTAACTAACCATAAAATCAAATGTAATTTTTTTTAG
>CAIVGC010000166.1 GCA_903905335.1 uncultured Methylococcaceae bacterium | reverse complement strand
ATATTTTGGCCCAATGCTATTTCTAATTGTGCCTTAATTTGTGCATCATCCAAAATAATCAGGGGCTGGCCTTCTTGAACAATATCACCGTCTCTTGTGAGGATTTTTGAAACTATTCCACCATCAAGATGTTGCACGGTTTTTTTATAGGCTTTGACCACCAACACACCAGGAGCCAAGGCAGAGCTATCCATAGGCGCAAAAGCCGCCCAAAGTCCAAATACGCCAAAGGTAGCGAATACAATGAGCATGCCGAGACTGCGTATCGGTTTATCGTTGGTGCTTAAGGCCGGTACGTTATTTTCTGAGGTTTTATCTATCATAATACTTTAAGCGATTTTAGGTTGCGCGGGAGGGACGGCCGCTGGTGGTTGTTGCTGCTGCTGTAAATGCGCGATAACTTGGTCTTTAGGGCCATAAACAGACAATAAGCCATCGTTAAGCACCAAAAGCTTATCAACCTTAGATAACACACTATTACGATGAGTAATAATCATCACCGTGGATTTTTTTTGTTTGAGTTTAATCAAGGCTTTTTCTAGCGCAGCCTCACCCAGCTCATCCAAATTTGAATTAGGCTCATCAAGGACTACCAGCACAGGATTACCGTAGAGAGCTCTTGCCAAACCAATACGTTGACGCTGTCCACCGGACAGGTTGCCACCAGTAATACCAATCACGGTATCGTAGCCTTCAGGCAATCTTAAAATAAGCTCATGAACATCAGCCATTTTAGCGGCTTCGACCACTTGTTCTGGATCAATATCGCCAAAGCGAGCAATGTTTTCGCCGATAGTGCCTTCAAAGAGCTCAATATCTTGAGGCAGATAACCAATAAATTGACCTAAATGCTCACGATCCCAGTTAAACACTTCAGCACCATCTAAACGAATCGCACCATTGGCGGTAGGCCAAATACCTAAGACCGCTCTCGCTAAGGTAGATTTACCGGCACCACTGGGTCCAATAACGCCAACGATATCACCTTTTTCAATAATTAAATTAAGACCCTTAAGGACGGGAAGCTTGCTGCCGGGAGGGACTACTACGGCATTTTCTAATTGGATGCGGCCTTCAGGATCAGGCAATAACATATGTTCTTTATCGGCAGGAATTTGTCTTAACAACTCATTAAGACGTGCATATTGATCTCTAGCACTAATGAATCCTTTCCAAGTCCCTATAATCATATCGATAGGCGCTAAGGCTCTACCCATCAATATAGAGCCGGCTATCATTAAACCCGGTGAGATTTCACGCTCAATAACCAGATAAGCGCCTAAACCCAAAATCAAAGACTGTGAAGATAATCTAATCACCTTAGAAAGTGCGGTTAATAAACCGGCGCGCGAACTGGCAATCGCTTGTAACTCAAGAACCTTAAGGGCGCCTATCATCCAGCGCTCTCTTATTCTATCAAGCATGCCCATTGATTCGATAACTTCGGCATTGCGTAAGTTTCTACCTAAGGCACCCCGAGTCTGCATGGCAACATTATTGGCTTCACTGAGTATTTTAGTGGTGGCTTTTTCGGTAGCTGCAGCAACGATACATAGCAATATGCCGGTAAAAACTGAAAACCAACCATACCAAGGGTGAAACAAGAACAGCATACCTAGATAAATAGGCATCCAGGGTGCATCAAAGAAAGCAAACAGCCCGTTGCCAGTCAAAAATTGACGTAAGCCCGTTAAATCATCTAATGGCTGAGTGGTGGCTCTTTGGCCGCCGGAATAGAGTGACTGTTTAAAGGCTATTTTAAATAAACGCTGATTAAGTAACAGCTCTAAACGACTACTAACTTTAACCAGAATCTGTGAACGCACCCATTCTAAAGCCGCCATGGTAATAAACAACACCACCACAATCAGAGTCAGCATCAATAAGGTTGATTTATTCCCCGTAGATACTACGCGATCATAGACCTGTAGCATATAAATGGAGGGGATAATCATTAAAAAGTTAATAAGCAGACTAAAACCCGCTGCTGATAAAAACGCTCCTTTACAAAGTAGCAGTGCTTCTTCTAAATCTGATTTAATGGTGACTCTCATTAGGACGCAATAATATTTAAAAATTGTGCATTCTAGCACAGTTTAAAAGCTAATTCACATCACCCCCCTGATTTCCAGCAATTCCCAATTTAAAACATTAAGTTTCAACTGGTAATTCTATCCCACCATTTAATATAAACTACGCTAAATGTTTGTTAGCGTAACTCAAGCACTGATAAAGAAAGAATTGCACGCCAAATATCAAACTAGCCAATAACAAATGCAGGGGCTGAACCAGTGCTGGCACGCCTAAGCGATCTAAACTAATGCCGGCTAGGATAGCTAAAACCACCAAGGCCAGTAAGGCAAAACCGGCACGAAACAATAGACTGCTTTTATCAAAAGCTAAATAGATTTGCCGAGCCAGCCATAGATTAGTAAACAGGATAATGGATGAAAAAGACCGATGGATATAAAAGATAACCGGAAAGTCATCACGCCAAAATTGCCTATCTATATTGGCATGAGCAATCACATCAACAGCCTCTCTGACCTGTGTGCCCATAGCAATCTGCACTAAAGTCATCAACATTGCCACCCACAAAACCTTCTTAAACTTTGCAGGCAAGTCACCCGTACCAAGCTGACTCAAGGATTCATGTTGCGATCTAGTAATGGTGTAAATCAATAAAGCCACAATAACTAAGGCCAACAACATATGCGCAGTTATCATATAAGGCTTGAGATTACTTGCTACCACATGCGCCCCCAGCCAACCCTGAAAGCCGACTAGAAAGAAACTACTCAAGGACAGATAAAAGATAGGCTTGTCAGTGCTGCGATAAATTCGCGAAGACCACGCAGTTAAAAAAATCAAAAAACCAATACTCACCCCAACTAAACGATTTGTATATTCTGTCCAAGTTTTTACTGGATTAAATTGAGTATTCTCGTAACCACGCTGCGCATAAATCTCATGGTAATTAGGCGGCAGTTGCGCTTCTTCAGTAGGAGGTATCCATTGTCCAAAACAAGTAGGCCAATCAGGACACCCCATACCCGCCCCCGAAGCTCTGACAATACCTCCGGCCAGAATCACACAATAAACGGCAAAAATAGTCAGTATGCCTAAACGACGAAAAGCTAAACCCGCTGAAGTATTCATAGTTACTTAAGATTAAGAGTAATGGGAAACTGTGGTGCATCTTTCAATTTAAGATGATACACCCCATCATGAGCCACCGATAACACCAGTAATAATTTACACAAGTCATTCTCAGACTGATAGCGCGCGCCACTATACTGGGCTTGCAACACACGACCCAGGGGCTGCTCATCATTAGTACTATCATCGACAATCATTGCATTAGGCAACGGGGCATTAGGCAACGGGGCATTAGGCACTGCACATTCAGCCAAGAACAGAGCTCTCTTGGCTTTACCCAAATAATGCGTACGAGCAACAATTTCCTGACCGGTATAACAACCTTTAGTAAAACTGACACCCCCTAACTGATCTAAATTAAGCATCTGCGGTATGAATTCTTCGGAGGT
>CAIVGC010000165.1 GCA_903905335.1 uncultured Methylococcaceae bacterium | reverse complement strand
GGTAAGCCGTCATTCCGGCATGGACTGCCGGAAACCAGTTGCCATGGATGGCAATAGGTCGTATCACTATAAGTTTCATGATAAGAATTCTACTATACGATATGTACATCCATGTACTCTGGATCCCGGCAGTCCATGCCAGGATGACGAATGTGATGTTTTTCAGATGCTTATAAGATTTTTATTGATCGGTCTTATTTTTATTTAGGAAAGATGTCTAATGAAGCATCGGCTAAGTCCATAGGTAAATCAGCGAATTCAATCATGAGTTGCGACATTTTCAGGAGATGAGACTCGCCAATCGTAAATAATTGAAACAATCCGGCCTGTTGTGCCATTAAAAAATCAGTGGCTTTAAGTGGCTAACAACGAGTTTGAAGCAAATAACACACTTCAGTTAATACGGGTAATGTTGTGATAAAAGGCTCTTTAAGGGTGACAAAAAAAGCACGTACCGCTTGATGATGGTTGTCACGACGATCAAACAGAGCAAGCCAAAAACCTGTATCCGCTATAATCATTCATTGCCCCAAAGGTGTTGTTTATAGTTTTCTGATAACTCACCATCACCTTCCATTTCACTTCCTCATCGGTCAGATCAACAATATCTGAACTTAAGAAAATAAAGCTCTCAGCGGTCACTCCATCCCAACTCCACATTTGATACAAAACATCGTAGTCTTCCAAGGTGGCATTCAGCTCAAACAATATGTTGGTGCCTTTTTCTATGGGTGCCGCGGTAAATTTATTAGTTAAATTATTTGCTTCCATTTAGTCATTATTCCTCAGCTTCTAATCTTGTAGCCCGTCTTAAAGACCCAGCCTACAAAAGCTAGGCAGATGATGAGAAAGCCAAACGTCATGCCAAGACTCACGGCGACATGCACATCGGCAACGCCATAAAAACTCCAGCGAAATCCGCTGATTAAATACACCACTGGATTAAACAAAGTGATCTTCTGCCACAATGGCGGCAACATATTAATAGAGTAGAACGCCCCACCCAAGAAGGTTAAAGGAGTGACAACTAACATCGGAATCACCTGTAGTTTCTGAAAACTATCCGCCCATAGGCCGATAATGAAACCAAATAGACTAAAAGTCACCGCAGTGAGCAACAGAAAGGCGATCATCCAGAATGGATGAACGATCTCATAAGGGACAAAAATTCTAGCAGTGCCAAGAATGAGTAGGCCCAACAGCACCGACTTAGTTGCTGCAGCACCCACATAACCAATGAGCACCTCGACCCACGACACTGGTGCTGAAAGCAATTCATATATAGTGCCAGACCACTTGGGCATGTAAATACCGAATGACGCATTGGATATGCTTTCGTTCAGTAAATTCAACATGATCAGTCCAGGGATGATGAAAGCACCGTAACTGATGCTATCTATGTCGCCCATACGCGAACCAATCGCTTTACCAAATACAATGAAGTACAGCGAGGTAGTCAGCACTGGCGCTGCGATACTTTCCCATAAAGTACGAAAGGTGCGTGCCATTTCAAAGCGATAAATAGCGCGAATACCATAGATGTTCATTTCGACTATCCCATAGGTTGATGTACCAGACTGACGAAGATGTCTTCTAATGAACTTTCGCTAGTTCGTAAGTCTTTGAATTCAATATCGTGCTCACCTAGCTTGCTCAATAATGCGGCAATGCCGCTCTCTTCTTCTTGTGCGTTAAAGCTATACACTAGCACGAGTCCATCATTAGAGAGAACTAACGGCCAAGCACTTAGTTCTGCAGGGATATTCATCATGGCTTGCCGCAAAGTCAGCGTGAGCTGTTTTTTACCTAGCTTTTGCATCAGTACCTCCTTGTCTTCTACTATGATCAACTCACCTTTGTTGATGATACCGATACGGTCTGCCATATCTTCGGCTTCTTCAATATAATGTGTCGTCAGAATGATGGTGGTACCCTGCGCACGTAACTTGCGCACCATACGCCACATATCATGACGTAATTCCACATCCACACCGGCGCTAGGCTCATCAAGGAATAATATTGTTGGTTCATGCGCGAGGGCCTTGGCTATTAGCACACGGCGTTTCATGCCTCCCGATAGCGTCATAATTTTCTGGTCGCGCTTATCCCAGAGTGACAAATCACGCAGCACTTTTTCAAGATAAGCACTATTGGGTGCCTTACCGAACAGACCACGACTGAATTTGATGGTAGCCCATACCGACTCAAAGGAATCGGTATGCAGTTCCTGCGGCACCAAGCCAATAATTGCTCGTACCGTGCGGTAATCGCGCACAGTATCATGACCGTCAGCGATAATGGTCCCTGAGGTGGCCTTGACGATACCACAAATGATATTAATCAGTGTGGTCTTGCCCGCGCCATTGGGCCCTAGCAATGCGAATATTTCCCCACGCTTTATCTCTAGATTGATTTTTTTGAGTGCTTGAAAACCGTCTGCATAGATCTTATTAACGCCTAAAACTGAGATGATTGGTGTTGGTTTGTCGGCGATCATAGGGACAGGTGTAATATTTTATTTATAAATGAATGTGAGAATAAAGACCTTTAACTATTTGCAACAAAATTGTCGATGCGAACCTTTTTTAAATTATTCCCATGATAATTTATTTCTAATCCAATCTAATAAAGTCTGCTCTAATCTTGTTTATATAAACTATATGCAAGCCTAAATTTACCCATACAACTGACTTTTAACTAAACAACATAAGAAGCTTTAATTTATCGATGATTTAAAATAAACAATGAATTCCTCATAGAACTAGCCTAGCATTTTTTTGTTATATTGAATACCAAACAAATAGAACCTGACTTAGAAAATAGGATCGCACCTAATTAGATTTTACTGGCTTGCAATACTATTCAAAGTAGCTTATTTGCTAGGCTTAAGAGTTTTTTCTATCTTTATTTTGTCTGAGTAGCTCAGTTGTGTCCATAAGAGCCAAAGTAGGGAGCAAATGAGAACTCCAGCAAAAGCGTAAAACCAAGCTACTAGGGTAGCTGTAATATAAATCAACAATCCAAACAGGTAAGCTACCCTTATTTTGCTTATCAAGGTTAAGTCAACATCATTACGAATACATTGGGGCGACGCTACCGCTGAAAGTAAAAGCTGGTAAGAAATATTGGTTAGCACATAAGTGCCGCAATAAACTACGGCCGCAGTATTTGCCCCAGGACCATTCAAGTGCTGTGCCAGTAAAGCAGTCGGAAATGGGATAAAAATCACAAGTAAAAGCAAAAAGCCATTTGCAAAGAGAAATCTTGGGGTCGCATGCTCCGCAAGGGTAAACAAGCCGTGATGATTGATCCACAGCACTAAAATAGTCGCGAAACTTCCTATAAACGCAAAAAATGAAGGCCATAAGGTCAATAAAGCCCTCGCAAGCTCTTGGTTTGACTGACCTATGAAGGGGGGCACCTTGATTTCAAGAATTAGTAAGGTGATAGCGATAGAAAACACACCATCGCTGAATGCTTCGGTTCGTGCTTTACTCATGATAAAAACTCCTAGATTTACTAAGAAAATATCTCAGCTGTTTGTCAGTCTATATTAAGAGTCAATGTGTCGCAATATGCTCAATGCCTAGCCTTGGCATTATGTCGACCACTTAAAATCTGTCCAACTCTCTGGATTATGTTAATAGTGCTTAGCGCAAGTAACCACTGTAGATGTATAGCGGCTTAAAATTTATTCAATATTCAGATTGGCTAATGTAAGTTATTGATCAGAATAATCATCAGCTTTTCTGAAAGACTTTAGTCTGTGCAATCATATTTTTAAGGTGAGACAGCTCATTAGATAGAATCATCTCTCCCCTTTTTTTTCTAAGATAAACAAGTAACGTAAAAATAATTTTTTAAAAATACTGCTTTATAATTTTTTTATCAATCACTGTTATTCGTTAACTAATTTGTGAGACTGCGGTGCAACAGGTAATAGGAGAACATACTGATGTTTTATTTTTTAATAAGGCTTCTGGGCACTGCAATGCTTAATATTTATGAAAAATAGCCGCGTAAGCAGCTATTTTAAAGTTCACTTTTCTTTTCTGAAGTTCCTAGAAATTATTCTTAACAATTTTAATAGTCGTACTAACGTTTCAAAAAAATCAATCAATATCTAGAAACACCTATTATTTAATATAATGAACAATTACAAATAAAACTATTGTTAAGCCTAACCCACAATGAATAACACCTTTAATACTGGCATAAGGTGTCATCTTTCCACCAGCAGGTAGTTTTTGTAATGCCTTAATGTTTTTTAGTACGGGATAGGCTCCGTTATATTCCAAAGCAAGAATAATTAACACTGCTATAAGAAAAGCAAACAGGTTGAAACTGTGAGGAAAATGAGAAGAAGCTCCCATAAAATATAACATTGGAACTGAAAACAAAGCATTAGTTCTTGATGCTAATCCCGCTGCTGCGAGTGCTTCAGCGGCTTCAGGTAATGCTTCGCCACCATTAGCCACTTGAGTTGTCGATGCAATGACTATTTTTTGATTTGGATAAATGATTAACCAAACATTTGTAAACATCATAATACCTAATAGAGAGCCAACATAAATATCAATAGACCCGCCACCCCCCCTGATACCAAGCATACCAAGCCCAGTCAACAGCGTAACTACTGCCCCCCAACGAAACCAACTAAGTGCACGCGGAACTAATTTTTGAATAACATCCGATTTAGCCGCCGCATCTGCTTCTTTAAAAAACTCACCTTGTACAAGATTAAAATAGTACAGTAAACCAATCCAAGTAATACCTGCTAACAAATGCCCCCATCGCAAAAGCATTTCATAACCTGCAGTTGTAGAAACTAACTCCATAACAACCTCCTCATTTATAATAATTATTGATATTCATCACACTCTTTTTTTGTCACAGCTATATTGATATCATATTTTTTTATCACAAGCCAACCAAAAAATACTTCATTACACTAATGTCACTATCGGTAGCAAAACCTACTACAAGTCACTTAGAAAAATGTGTGAACAGCCATAAAAAATTAATATGGCCTGTAGCCAGCTTCGACCTCAATCAGCGCCTTGACTATGTTTAATATACTATTTATCAGGTATTTTTGATTCATTGCATGAGTTCATTGGGCTGATTTCATTTTGATAATCTTTATTTTTCATCATACATTTATTGCTAGTAATTATGTTATCCAATTTGACAAACGCGCGAAAACAGATACTTTGTATAATCAATAGAAAACAATACGATGAGGGATAATAATGAAACAATATAATTGTTTTTCGATTTTTATTTTAATGCTGGTTACAAGCACCTCTTGGGCTTATGGCGGAGGCAGTAGTAGCAGCACTAAAGCTTGTGACAAACCAAAATTCACTGACTTTGTTCCAGCTGAAAATGCTGAAGTTGCTGCGGGCTCTAACTTTTCGTTCACAGCATCTGCAAACACATACCCGAATAGTATTAAGGTCGCTATAAAAGGACTTCCGGCTACCATCAAAGTCACGGCAAAAACAGTGGGCACTTTTGAAGTAAGCGGATCATTACCTTCATCATTAAAAGGCACTTACGCCAGAATTGCCATTGAAGCTGATGGACAAAACAAATGCAATGGCGGTGGCGGTTGGCTCGTAAAAATAGCCGAATAATTATCGAAACCTCCAGTATCAGATAACAGTCAGAGTGCCGGTTTTTTAGCTATTTATTTTCTTGATTAACGCGATAATGGTTGAACAACTAAAACTATTATTTGTTAGCAACGCGGAGTAACGCGATAGCATAATAACTGGAAACCAACGTAGATTCATAGTCAACAATAATCCAATATGAAACAGAATGCCTATCAGAAGACTTATATTTCGAGAGTAAAAATTGATCAGTAAGCATGAAAAGAGCAACTCTCATCATAGGATAAACCAAGCAAGTCCAAACAGTAATGGATTACCTATGAAACTCCAACCATCCCAGCGCGAATACTCAGGACGGAATAGTACATATTGCATAATTGTTCCATCGAGCCATTCTGGACTTTGGGGTTTTACCCAGGCTGACACGAAATAAATCAAGGCAATCTGAAATTAGATTAACCGTAACGACCAGACAGAAACTTGTTGTGGTTTTATTTGCAAACAGGCATCGAGCGACCAGCAATTTCCGCAGGATGACAGTATCAAATAAAAGCACATCAATTTAATTGATGCATCGTCTCCGTCGACAGGCAGCAATCTAGCAAGTTTAAAAACTAGTATATGCCCATATATCAGTTCGACATTTAGGCAAATAAAAGGTATTGAAGTTGATCGACGATATACAAAAAATAGAGGTAGGCAAACGCTTCGCTAAACAACAGCCAGAGGCCTTTACCTTATGGGCTCAAGGCAAGGTGGTCGATGATGGCTATTATTTAACGGTTTTTGATGATCTCGTTGTCGGCGTTTATGGTGAATGCTATGGCGTTAATGCTGAGTTTGACGGTGATGGCAATCAGATTCAAGCAGCTACCAAATATGAAATCCATGTTGATCGGTTTGATTTGCGTGAAGGTAAGCCTGAACTATTTCATTTTGAGGTAAAACTTGGCCAGGCTGATGGTAGACGAATTATTGATGAATACGAAGTAGACGGTAACTTGTAATCAAATAGGAAGAAGGCTAAAAGCATAAATGCTGTTTTCCAGCAGCATAATGTATGACAAGCCTATTTAGCAGGAGTAATATAATGCCCAGTCTAATCTTAAATATCTCTGTACTATGCGCTATTCAATTAAGTTACCTAGCCTTATAGCGATACCACTTTTATTAGTTACTGTGGTTGCTTGCGTAATTCTGTCCTCGGTATTCTTCGCAATATTATTGATAACTATGTCTATAGTTGGAATTCGTTTCTGGAGAAGGATTAAGTTAGCTCAAAAAACTAAGCATGGGAATGTCATTGATGCAGAATACACAGTAATTGAGAAGAGACGTGATGACTTATAAGACATAAAAGATGTATGGGAAATTGTTGGTCACAACGGGAATTATCATAGTTGTACTTGGGTTAGTGATCAGCTATGCCCCTTGGTTAGTCAACTGGTTCGGGAAATTGCCAGGCGACATCCGCATTGAGGATGAAAATAAATCAATATTTATTCCAATCACCTCATCAATTGCCATTAGTATAATTTTATCCATTGTCGCCAACCTACTATTTCGGAAATAGTAACCGCTGTTTAATATCCATTGCAGATTCTTCTATTGATTTATTAATAAACCCGAGTCTGTTTTCATACGGACTCATCTATATAGATAAAATGATTGAAGGTGGTTGTTGACCTTTGTATGAAGGTCCATTTGAAGCCCATAACAGTCGGTGGGCTTTTTTTGATTAATCGATTATTTTCCACGCTGTTTGACAGATAAAAAGCTACGCATGCTTTTTACAGACATAGTTTGCTAGCCAGCTATCTCATTCCAACATCACTCAAGGCTCGCTTTTTGGCTGGAGACAGCTTCTTAATCTGGCATTCCAGCTTGCTTGCTTCTGAACGGTTTTCACATTGTTGAGTAGCGATTATGTGAGAAGGTGGATTCATTTTTGTGAACTTCGCCCCTTTACCACTAAGATGCTTGTTAAAGCGAGCTTCAACATTAGTAGTAATGCCTGTATAAATTTTACCATTCAGGCATTCCAGCAAATATACAAACCATACACTGGCGGGCTTGGCGGTCATGACTGAATAAAACTCACTTTCTTTTTCACTATTTTGCTTTAGCTGGATATTGGGGCTTTGAATATTTCAAGTAACCTATTAGCCTTGATCAAGAAAATCCAGAAAAAAAGACACCACCTGAAATATTAGTTGTCGCTGTTTTTCATAGCTTGGCACTTAACTGGCAAGCTCTTTAGTCAGCGCTTCCTCTAACGTCAAGAACCGATCTTTCCAGTAACTCACTGCCTTTATTGCTTCTTGGTTTTCATCCATCAATGCGTTGATGCGCTCGGTTAACAGCCTATTTTGTTCAGTTAATGATTTAACTTCTTCGACGCTAGTAAAAAGCCTATCGTCAGACTCAAATACTTTCAGCATGGCCTTGTTATTGGCTACTAAGGCCTGAAGTGCACCTTGCTGTTCCTCGATAAGACTATTTAATTGCGCGTCTTGAGTTCCCTCTGATACCGGCTCAACAATCGGAACCGACTCAGGCTTGAGTACTTGAGGTTTTGGCGGCGTGATTTCTTTAATGGCTTTATTCAAACTTTTTTTGCCATCTATGACTTCTTTAACCAATTCTGCTGGCGCCTCTTTAACCAGTTTATCAGCCAACTGTTGTGTACGCTGCCCTACCCCAGATTGTTTAGCCCTAGTTGCCGTTGTGTCTAAGGGTGCCGTACTATTTAATGGGGCATTATCTGCTACATGAGCTTTGACCCAACTTTGGGAAGCCGATACGATAGCCGCAGATTGCCCTTGCGTTAAATGCCTACGATGTAAATTTGACGATAAGATAAACTGGGTAGGATTAGATCCGGTGTATTCAATTATGATAGGAGCTATACCCAATTCACAGAGCGCACGATAACGATTACCACCATCCAGAATCATGCCGTCAAGCGCATAAATGGGGTGCGTCTGTCCGTTATGCTGAATATTATCTTTAAGCGAATTAAACTCATCCTCGGACATGCGAGGAAAATAGGTACATAGGGGATGAAGTTCCATGATTTGATTGTTTTTCGCGGTCATTTATTGGCCTTAATGTAGATTAAGGTCATTATATCATGCTGACTATCCATGACTTTTAGCTAAAAAACTTGAATTAAAAATTCAGGTGACGAGATAAGGTATCTTGCCGATAATAAAGTAGCAGTTGTTTATAGATATCTGGAAAATTAGCATGTAATAGCTCTGGAGCACAAAAGAAATATTCACTAATAACAGCGAAAAATTCAGCAGGATTAGTGGCAGCATAAGCATTAATACAACTGGAGTGATGAAGATTTAAACGCCTTACTAAATTATCATAAGCTGTACTTAGGGATGCCGACCATTCCTTTATTACCATATCAGTATGTAATGGAGGAAAGCCATTAGCCGACCCATTCAGCACATCTAATTTATGTGCAATTTCATGAATCACGACGTTGCAACCCACGCGCTTACCCAACATATCTTTTTCAACATCATGCCAAGATAATATCAAAGGGCCTCGTGACCACGATTCACCAATGAGTGTTTGTTCTTGACGATGCACAACTCCAGAATCATCTGTTACATCTCGAGTTATCCTGAAGGCATCTTGATAAACAATGATTTCTAGCCAACCTGATAAGCAACTCATTCCAAGTTTAAGTACTGGTAAACAAGCTTGAGTTGCAATAACAACACACATATAGTCTGTGAGATGAAAATCTTGAGCGCCGACGAATTTCTTTTGGTGTAAAAATAATGTGGTTAGTTCACGCAAATGTGCTTTTTCAACAGCAGTCATGCCCTGCAAAATAACCAAACTATGACTTATTTGTGCCCATAATTCATGGCAAATAGGATGACGATGCAGAATATAGCGTGTACGTAGACGTTTAAAAAAATACATTAATTTCTTAATAAAATTGACAGAAATATCCAGTATGCCTAAAGAAATAAAAGCATGCGTATTTTACAAGCTATAAACCAAACTTAATTTGCGCCTTTTTAATAGCACTATCTATTCCCGATTTCGGTGTTTTTTGTAATAGGCATAACATTTCATGAGGCACCGATGATAGACCATACTTTTTCTCAAGGTCATCTTTAATTTTAATGATTAGACTTGCTGTCATTTCAGCATCTGCTAAGGCGCGATGATATTCGCCGGTCGTAGGTAATTTAAGATGTCGCACCAGAGTCCCTAACTTGTGATCTGGGAAGTGTGGATACAGACGCCGAGCTAACAGCATAGAACACGCAAAAGGTTGTCGACGTTTATAATGAATACGAGACCACTCTGCATCAAGAAACTTGGTATCGAAAGCAGCGTTATGGGCTAAAAGAGGGCTATCACCGATAAAATCAGCAAGCTCCTGCATGACTTTTTGGCATGGAGGAGCTTTACGAATCATAGCATTCGATATCCCCGTTAACTGTTGAATAAAACTCGGAATCGCAACGCCTGCATTCATAAGGCTCTGGTATTTATCGACGATCTGATCGCCATCGATGATAACCGCAGCAACCTCAGTGGCTCTATCACCAAGATCGGGTGATAACCCAGTAGTTTCAAAGTCAATGACGACGATTTTACTCATGAAGTACGATAATTTTTTCATAACTATGATCTGACAATCAGTCCGTAATTTCGTATTGATTACGCTCAGCATCGACTCGATCACGCATTTGTTTGCCCGGTTTAAAGTGCATAACTGTTTTAGCTGGCAAGTGTACGGATTCTCCTGTTTTTGGATTACGGGCTAATCTTGACGACCGTTGACGTGTACTAAAACTACCAAAGTCACGAATTTCAATACGCTCACCTTCTACCATGGCATTAGCCATCTGCTCCAACATGCAGTTTACCGCAGACTCTACTTCCATATATTGAAGCGTAGGTAACTTTTTATTCAATGCACTTATTAGTTCTGATTTTGTCATTAAACATCACTTTCTTGAATTTTAATGCTGGGTATTCTACCAGAATGTACTTTATGACTTTGAGTCTCATTTATATAAGAATTTGGGCTGAGGATAGTTTGCAACCAAGAATGGCTCTTTATATAAAACCGTAATCAGAGTCTATTATGTTTGCGGAATACTTTGCGATGAGCCTTCTGAAGGCTATATAGTTTTTGGGATGATGGCGTGTTGGATATTAGTTGGATCATGCATTAATACTGGCAATAAAATTACTATTTTTTTAGCTAATTTGTTAGCAAGTGTTATGGATTATGATGGGGTTTTTTTTTCAATTGCAACGTGGAAAGCTTTAGCAGAATACTACAGCACAATGAAAAATGGCCTAGAGAACGTAAAGTTCTCTAGGCCATTGGTTTCTTTGCACTTCTCGAAACCAGAATTTGGTACCGAGAGCCGGAATCGAACCGGCACTGAGTCACCCCAACCGGATTTTGAATCCGGCGCGTCTACCAGTTTCGCCATCCCGGCAAAGAAGGCATATTATAAGTACACTCTTTAATAAAAGCTAGTTTATTTTTAAGGTGTATTCATCGCCTTAACCTGATAATATCGCCGGCTATGAAAAAAAGTGACTTTACCTACCAACTACCTGACTCCTTAATTGCACAAAAACCTTTAGCAGAGCGTGATGCAAGTCGCCTTTTGTGCATGGATAAAAACTCAGGACACCTAACAGATCGTCAATTTACCGACTTTATTAATTTAATTAATGAAAATGATTTATTAGTTTTTAATGACACTAAGGTGATTCCCGCCAGACTGTACGGAAAAAAACAAAGCGGCGGTAAAATTGAGATATTAATTGAACGCATACTCGACGATCATCATGCGCTGGCTCATGTTAAAGCCAGTAAATCACCTAAAGCAGGAGCCTTGATTGAATTGGATCAAGGCTACAGTTGTACCGTACAAGGGCGAGCCGATGATTTATTTATTTTAGAATTTGCAAGCATCAGGTTAATGGAGCTATTAGATTTAATTGGCCATATCCCCTTGCCGCCTTATATTACGCGTGCGGATGATGCCTCAGATTTAACTCGCTATCAAACCGTATTTGCCAAAAAAGCTGGCGCTGTAGCTGCACCCACCGCAGGCTTACATTTTAATGATGCGCTAATGGCTAAAATTAAAGCACTAAATATACAAACGACTTTCGTAACTTTACATGTCGGTAGCGGCACTTTTCAGCCAGTACGAGTAGAAAACCTAGCCGACCATATAATGCATAAAGAATATTTTGCCGTGCCCCAATCTACAGTAGATGCAGTACATCACACTAGGCAGCAAGGTGGGCGAATTATTGCCATTGGTACCACAGCAGTCAGAGCCTTAGAATCAGCCTCTACTAGCGGTCAATTAAAGGCAGGTTTTGGTGATACTGATTTATTTATTACCCCGGGCTACGCTTTTAAGTCAGTTGATGCTTTATTAACTAACTTTCATTTACCTGAATCAACACTGTTAATGTTGATTTCTGCATTCGCCGGTTACGAGGCCATTAAAAAGGCTTATCAACATGCTATTAATAAATCGTACCGATTTTTCAGTTATGGCGACGCGATGTTTTTGAGTAAATAGACACACTGGGCAATCAATATATTAATCGTTCCATAAGTTATTGTATGAAATAAAATTGAAGGCTCTATGTGATCCGTAGTGGGTAAATAAAACCGAAAACACACACTTATAAGTACCTGAAAAACAGCCCATTCGTCATTCCGGCATGGACGACTGTCGGGATCCAGAATACATAGACCATATGGAGCTGCCTGTGCGGCAGTGAACGCGCCTTAGATCGTAGAACCTGCCCGACTTGCGGCGTTCGTGACGGTAAGCGCTGGACAACTGACAGCAAGCCTATTGGTCATAGCATCCCTTATACAGTACCGCCGCAACATTTTAGGTGCAGGTGTTCAATGATTCCTGTGCTTAAAACATGGGAGGAGTTGGGTATCAACATGGATGAACTGCCAGACGGCACACGGGCATCGATGGAAGGGCAAGTTAATGATAAGACTTTTGCAGATTGGCTAAAGCGTAAGACTGAAACCGACCCTAGTTTTGCAGACAAGACGCTAGGCAAGGGCCGCGCTCAGTTGTGGAAGGACGGAAAGCTCACTATGGATCAAATGATAAGCGGTGGGAAGCCGTTGACGTTGGCAGAGTTGAAAGGGAAGTATGGAGCGCCTATAATTGGCGACATGAAAAATGATGCTTATGAAATAGCAAAAAGTGGTGGAAGAAATAAAGGATTTTTTAATCAATGGGACAAACAGAAGAAAGGTAAGATTGAGAAATCAATTAAATCACTGTCAACTCAGGTTGATATTCATAATGAAAAAATAGATAATCCTAAAAATCATATTAATAAGCCTATTTCAGATCACGAGTTAAATTATCTTGTGACAATTTATTGACCTAAAGAAATAAGAAATCTTAAACAACAAATTGATATTTTAGAAGGCATATTAGGAGAAAGACATCATGTTAAAAAATAGAGACGCTTTGGTTGTACCGGAAATTGTCAATGTAGTTGTCGCCTCGACGGTTAACACTTACGCTACTTTTCTTATCTGAATATCTATATCTTTGGCATCACCTTCTTTGGCTTTATCAGGAT
>CAIVGC010000164.1 GCA_903905335.1 uncultured Methylococcaceae bacterium | reverse complement strand
TCAAATCAGGTTATGATAAGTTCTGGTGAACAATGTTTATCTGCTAAAATTATTTTATTTTAATTTCATTTAGGTGTTGCAATCTCTGACCAGCTCTGTATAATGTCTCACATCGGAGCTAATTAAGCTTCTTAACTTCTGGCCGACCGCTGATGTTCACGCAGAATACAGAGGCTTAGACAAAGATCATGCGATTATCTTGCACAACAAATTCAAAGAGGAAGGATACAACGTTGTTGTTACTGAATGCAGACGTATAACATTTTAATTAACGGAGAGAGCAGATGACCATTGAACAAGCAATTGAAAATGAAACACCTTATCCGCGAATTTGCGACTTTTAAATAAATTTGACAAAGCTGATTATTACATTATAATAGTCAGCTTACCAACCTTTAAATATTTTAGGCGATTTAAGAGGTATACACGGCACGATAATCTAAAAGTAATGCCTCGGTGTCGCTTTTAGATTAAAATGCCTTAGAAGCGTTAAAATAAAGTGTTGACATCCTTGTTCAGCTCTGTATAATAAGAGCCTAACAACGATGTCCGACAAGGAAGGTCTAGCAATTTCAAAGGTAGTTCGTCCTTTAAAAAGTATATGAAAATAAAGTTTGACACACTTATCAGACCTTGGTATAATTACCCAACTTAAACGCAATGAGAGATGCGAAATTCTATTACAATGATTATAATGTAATGGAAGCGTTTCATGTGTATAACTCTGGCGAAGCTGCTGCTAATGAAGCTTTTGACTTAACTAATAACCCAGCGCGTCAAGAAGAGCGTTTAGAGCGTTATGGTCGTTTTCGTTCGGTTTCTGTTGGTGATATTGTCAATGTAGATGGTGTTGAATATCTTTGTGATTCATTTGGATGGTCGCAAATATAAATTTGACATCCTTGTTTGGTTCTGTATAATACTTACATCGGAGCAGATTTACTGCTCCTTAACTTTTCTGGAGAGACATTATGATGACAACAACTAAAATGGGGAATGGTTATTTCGCAGTTCTTTGGAATGGCGAAGCGACAGAATATACCATAGTTAATGGTTCGTTAGGTCAATCAGGTAATGAGCATAATATGTACGGCATTTCAAATGCTCTTACTGGTAGAATGAATTGGCAGGGTTCTATCCAGAAGTGTAAAAGTTTGGTTAAACATACATTAGAAAAAAGAAACAAATAAACAAATAAATTTGACAAAGCTGTTCGTTAATGTATAATGAACAGCTTACCAACCTTAAAACTTTTCTGGAGAGAGATTATGAAAGTAGAAATTCAATTTAAAAAAGGTCCGACCTTGACATATATTTACAAAAGCACTAGAGAAATACAATCTGCTTTTAGAAAAGAGTATAAAAATACTCTTGACTTCAAAATAATCCCAGACTATTCTGGTAAAGGTAGAATGTATAAAACAGACACACGAGTGGCTTTCTGCGATTGGCTTTACGATCTGTATAAATGTGGATTGATCAGCGAAAGATTGGCACAGACGGCTTACCTATCACCGCGATAAATTAAAGCCTAGAATGTGTTATATTTGGCACATTCTAGGCAATTTAAGAGGTATAGGCGACACGATAACTTGAAACTGGTATGTTAGTATTGGTTTGGGGTTAAAGTGCCTTAGAAGCGATTTTTAGAGGTATTTAAATATTGCTTGACAGGGTACTTTTCTTCTGTTAATATAACATTTTTTGAGAGAAATAACATGGCAATAGCAAATATTTACAAAGAAATCAACGGAACATTGGCCGAAAAAATATGTTCTGGGTGCGAATCATTAGAAGCAGAGTTTTCGATAGAATACGAGGTTTATGCTGGTCAAGAATTTAATGATGTCCAAATTGATAGAATAGAAATTGTTGGGTTCTTGGACAACGGAAACGGGTTTTCTGTTGTCCTTGACGAAAAAATTAAAACAGAAGTGTTAGCTTTGATTGACAAAACTGATTTTAATTTATTGACTGAGTTGGAAGAGGTTTATTTAGACTCGGATAGGTGGATTAATAACGATTATTAATTGCTTGACAGTGTTATCAGACTTTTGGTATAATTACCCAACTTAAACGAAACGAGAAAATAACATGGCAACATATACAGGAATTTTAAGCAGTACAGCATCAGATAAGATTGATTTTAATGAAGTTCAGGCTTTGTTGGGATTTGATCCTGGGACCTTGTTGGATATAACTTTTGAAGCTGCCGTAACAGTACATGGCAAGTATATTGCACAAACACAATATCAACCAGCAGAGTATGAAGAAATTAGCGATACCGAAATTATTGCAATATATTTTAACTTTGAATCTGGAGAGATAACAGCTACGGCTGATCAATTAATTTTAATGGAAAAGTTTAAACCAGAAGATGACGGTGAAATTTACTGGGATTTGGTTCAAAGGAATTATTAATGGAAAT
>CAIVGC010000163.1 GCA_903905335.1 uncultured Methylococcaceae bacterium | reverse complement strand
TTTTATTGGTACGCTCACGTAAACAAAAATAATCGTTAGTTCTACAGTAAAAAATTAAAATTCATGGCTGCACAGCTTATAAAGTGCCATTTTATAATTTGCGAAGCGATGGCAACGTTAATGATTAGTGAGTAGCTGCCTAAAATAAAATCTTTCCTGATTAGGTCCATTGATTAAGTAACGTTAAATGGTAACATATATACTCATTCATCTATAAAATGGACATTACAATGAGTAAGTCTATTACACCACAAGAAGCACAGAATATGTTTGGCTTTCATCCAAAGACCTTAAACCGATGGGCGTTAGCTGGAAAAATTGAGTTTATCAAGTCACCGGGAGGGCACGCTAGATATTCAATTGATTCTTTACAATCAGTTTCACACAAAGAAGATAACCGGAAAATAATTCTTTATGCCAGGGTATCAACGGGTACACAGAAAGACGACCTTGCTTCTCAAGCGGATTATGTGAGCAAAGCATACCCACAAGCCAGGATAATCACGGATATTGGTTCTGGTATGAACTTTAAACGTAAAAAATTTATTGATTTAATGGAGCAGGTATCACGAAAAGAGATAAAGTTAATTGTGGTTGCGCATAAAGACCGATTGGCACGGTTCGGGTTTGAGTTTATAGAGTGGTTTTGCAATATCAACGGCTGCACGATTGAGGTGTTAAACCATACCTACAAGACTCCTCATGCGAAGCTTGTAGATGATTTCATGGCAATCATGCGCTGCTTCAGTTCCAAGCTTTATTTTTTGAGGCGCTACAAGGACGATATTAAAAAAGATATTGATACTGGTTTAGACAAAGTGGACAAACAGCACTAACCTAGACATAAATTAACCAATAAGGTGTTAAAATGTCTTATAAGATTGTTTCAAGAACCGTAAAAACCGACATTGATTACGGAATTGTTGATACCGAAAATCGCTATGATATTGTTTCAGAATCAGGAGAGATTATTGATAATGCGCAAGGTTATGGTTATAAAACCTACCAATCTGCACAAAAAGCAGCTGGGTATAAATTCAAAGGCGGAAAGCAAAAAACGGATGCTCTAAAAAAACAAGCTAAAGCGTTCTGGAAAAACAACAAAGCCGTTGGTATTGAGTTGAGTGAATTGCTTGATTTGAATTTCAAAGACCCGATGACAGAAGCCGAAATAAATGCTTTTGCTTTAGAAAAAGGGATATCAGGATTCGATATTAAATTTATTGATCACTTGGAGTAAATTGATGACTTACACCGTGACGCGCATAGCACCTGAAGCGCTAAACACTGTTGAAGACCTGCAAAAAGCGCGTGAACTGGCTTTACGCTTGGGCGCTTTGCGTAAGGACTTATGGAATAGGTTCGGCGGTATTCAGGCGTGGGGCGAAAAACCTAATGAGGTATTGAAGTTATTCAAGATAGATAACCCACCGAGTAAATACCTGCTTGATTACAAGAGTTGGGATAAAACCGTGCAGCAGGTTATCGACGACATTCTAATGACCCATGCGGCAGTTAGAGAGAAAGTTATCCGCAAAATCTATTCCCGATAGGGTAAAGACGAGCGCAAAGAGTTATGTAAACAGCTTAATTCCAAAGCGTACCTTGCTCATCCGGTATTGCATCGTTGGGTACGCAAAGCGATGGGACGCGGCCATACGAAGGTAGATACCCATATCGTGCTATGCCATAAAAACGGTGCAATCATTAACCGGAAAGGACGTGTGACTGAAGTGGTGTTCAACGGCTTGCCTATTGATGGTAAAAACAACCGTTACGAAAAGATAACCCTACGCTTTAAAACCGGCAAGGTTTCAGTGGCCGGTTATGCCACCTTGATTCTGCATGACGATGGCGTGTGGCGGATGCATTATCCTCTTAAGCAAGAGAAAACCGTTAATGACAGCGAGTTAAAAGTAGGTGTTGATAAAGGGTTTACTGAAGCACTATATGGCTCTGATGGCGTTATTTATGGTGCTGGCATTGGTAAATTAATGACGGCGCAATCCGATAAGCTAAAGAAAAAGATGCAGGCGCGTAACAAGCTACATGCGCTGTATAAACAAACCGGCAATGAAAATATTAGAAAAAATAACTTAGGCCGCATAAAAATGGATAAGCAAACCGCTAAAGTACACGCGCAGTTAAAATCCGTTATTAGATGCGACGTAAAAGCTATTTTTTCTAAGTTTGGAACCGTAGTTTGCGAGGATTTATCCGGTCGTTTTGGCGGGAAATCTAAAGGTAAAAACGCAAATCGTAAACTATCCGCGTGGTGCAAAGGTGAAATTCACCAAGCGCTCACCGAGATAGCAGACCGTACCGGCGCCAGCTTAAAGGTAGTAAATCCAGCTTACACCTCGCAAGTGGATCATTTGACTGGAACCCTACTGGGTGAAAGGAAAGGTGATCGCTTTATCCGTTATACGGGGGATGTGATTCAAGCTGATTATAACGCGGCCATGAATATTCTTGAGCGTGACAACGACAAGGAAATTACTCGATTTACTCCGTATCAAACGGTTAAGAAAATCTTGTTAAAACGTACCGCGTGCTTTGTTGAAAAACAAAGTTTGGGTGTGGAGTGCCACCCAAAGCAAACAGATATTCTGTATGCGTAAAACTAGACGATTAATAGCGATATGTTCGAATTATTACTATTTAATGTTACTCAAATGACTAAACATTATTCGGCGACAGCCAAAATAACAGCACCGGCTTTAAAGATGGCAGTGGCAGTTTGACCCTTGCGTAACCCCAAGGTTTCTAAGCTGTCAT
>CAIVGC010000162.1 GCA_903905335.1 uncultured Methylococcaceae bacterium | reverse complement strand
TCCCTGCCGTGATGACGAATGCGGTGTTTTTCGGGTACTTAGTAACTGAAGCGTGACGGGGTTTATAAACCCGTTACTCAGGTTTCGAAAGCTATTGAAACATCCAAACGTTTCGGTCGGGGTTGCAAACCCCGACCGGCATGAAGACACACCTAAAACCTTCAAACTTATTTCATGCAACGCACTACCCTCTCAATAGCCGTCATACCGGCATTCCATACCAAAACGACGTACTTTTATTGGCTTAAATACCTATAAACCGGTAGTTAAAATACCTGTTTATAGGTATATGACATTATTGTCTACTCTATTACTATAGCCATAATAATAAGTCTGTTTTTAAAAACACGCATCAAGCTCAGCTACCAACTTAATACAGACAAAGTGCTCACACAGATCTACCAACAGCCTTAGCGTCGCCCAACTATAGCCTTCAACATACGCCATAGTCGGGCTAGAGTAACCTGTGCCCGACAGCCAAAACTACAACCATTAAAATGTCGGCCACGAAAAGATAGCAGCTACTAACAACCTTAAGTTCCCCTAACTTTCATCCAATTTTAATATATGACTATGCCTTTATCCATTATCCAGAAAACACAACTCAACAAAACCCTTACCGGAATTCGCGGACTAGACGAAATTACTAATGGCGGCTTACCCAACGGTCGCTGTACCTTATTAGCCGGTGGTCCGGGCTGCGGAAAAACAGTGCTGGCTTTACAAATCTTGGTGAATGGCGCTAAACGAGGAGAGGCCGGTATTTTTGTCGCTTTTGAAGAAGATTCGACTCGTATTGTGGCTAATGCCGCTACCTTCGGCTGGGATTTGCCTGACCTACAAAATAAAGAGTTGTTTTTCCTAGACGGTAAACCGCGCCCAGAAGACATTTGGTCCGGCGACTTTGATATAACAGGTTTATTGGCTACGCTCAAAGCCAAGGCTGATCAAATCAGCGCTAAACGAATTGTTTTTGATTCTATCGACGTACTATTATCGCTACTCGACAATCCTAAGTCCGAACGCCGCGAGTTATTTCGACTTAACGACTGGCTAGTCTCTAATGGCATGACCGGCATTGTGACCTGTAAAAATAATGATTCCGGTCTGTCTGGGCTCGACTATAAAGATTTTATGCAGTACATGGTCGATTGTGTGATCCACCTGACCCATGAAATGGATGACAGGATCGCGCACCGCTCATTGCGTATTGTTAAATACCGAGGCTCTAATTTCTTTTCTGGCGAAGTCACTTTTTTATTGAGTAGCGATGGCGCTGAAATTATCGCCTTTCCGAAAAATGATTATAACCATATTGCCAGCAAAGAACGTATTTCTTCAGGCATACCTCGCCTAGATAATATGCTAGGCGGTGGTTATTATAGAGGCTCTGCTATTTTATTAAGCGGGGCACCTGGCACCTCAAAATCCACCTTGGGCGGCATGTTTATGCTCGCAGCTTGTGAGCGTGGTGAAAACTGTTTGTATGTGAGTTTTGATGAATCCATTAGTGAAATCATCCGCAACTTAAAATCAGTTAACATTGATTTAGAGCCCTATCTTAACAATGGTCAACTGCATATTGAGTCTATACGTGGCAGTCAAGCGGGCACCGAAGAGCATGTAGGAAACTTGCGTAAATTGATTGAAATCTATCAGCCTCAGTGCTTTGTAATCGATCCATTGTCGGCCATCGTCCATTCCGATGGTGATGCGCGTAGACGCATGCCTGAAAAAATCCTCACCCTGACCAAAACCAGCGGCATCACCCTACTTTGCACCAGCTTACTAGGCAATGGTGGTGACTCACTCAATGAAGAAACTGGCATACAAATTTCAGCAGTAGCCGATACCTGGATACATATCAGCTATTCGATACTGGCCGGCGAACGCAATCGAGCTTTATCGATCATTAAATCCCGTGGCAGCGAGCATTCTAATCAGGTGCGTGAGCTCGTTATCGATAGCCAAGGCGTTACCTTAACCGATGTTTATCGCGCTGATGGCGAAGTGCTGATGGGCACAGCCAGATGGCAAAAAGAACAAGCTGAAATAGCGGCTGAACACATACTGCTAGCCAATGTCGAGCACAGACGCCGAGTTATTGAACTCGCACAGAATGAAGTGAATGCCAAAGTCGAGATTTTGAAAGTGGAATTAGCCGTTAAACAAAAAGATTTAGACTTATTGTTGGCCACCGAAGCCTCACGTATTGGTCATTTAGACACGACTCGTGATGAACTGTGGAGCATGCGCTCTGGCGATGATAGTCGAATAATAAAATGTTCAGAGCTATCTGATGAATAAATTAAACCTCATAGCTAAACAGAGCAATGCAGTGATTCTGGCAGACCATATCTTCCATTTATATGTCGTGGGTGAATCCGTTAATTCCATGCTTGCCCTACAGAATCTCAAGGCCTTTTGTGAGACTTATTATGCCGGCAATTATCATATTAAACTGATAGATGTGCTGCTGTCTCCAGAACAAGCTTGGAATGAGGGCGTCACAGCTACGCCTCTATTGGTGCGGGTATCACCGAATCCAAGAATCAAGATCATGGGTAATTTGAATGATCCACAATTATTAAACAACGTACTCAATAACAGCAATGGATAATAAGATTCAAGAGATCATCCATGACTTGGAGTTAACCTATATAAATTTAGATAGGTCAGGACTTGATGCGGTCTTAACGGCAAACGGCCCCTTACTGATTGGTGGTGCGCGCTTTACCGTGCCTTTTTCGGAAGCACGCTATCGCGGCCTGATTAATCGCTTAGGTGTGATGGTGCTAGAACTGTCGCCTTCTGGTCAGATTGTCTATAGCAACGAAATCACTAGCCAGATAACCGGCATTGCCACGCAAGAACTACTCGACAGTAACTGTCTGAACCTTATCAAACCTAGCAATTCCGATATATCTATTGAACGCTTGCATAGGGAGTTTTTAGCAAACGTCGAGTTAATCGATTATGAAACCGGCCTAGTCAGCACCGATGGCAGCCTTAAAGTCATTTCTTGGAATACCTTTGATGTTTTTAATTGCGAACATCAGCTAGAACGCATCGTTTATTTTGGTATCGACATCACCGAGCAACAGCTAGCCGAACAGAACTTAGCCATTGCAGCGATCGCCTTTGATAGCCATACAGCCATGAGCATCTACAACGCTAATGGCGATCTACTTAGGGTCAATCCAGCCTATAGCACGCTTACCGGCTATACGGTTAAGGAGCTTATCAGTCCAAACCATCTTTGGTTACAATCTGACAAGCTCTCGGACGATTTTTATGTCACACAACAAAAAACAATTGCAGAGACAGGTCTTTGGAGTGGCGAACTTTGGAGCCAACGTAAACATAATGCAGACTACCAAGAGTATCGCACCGTTTATGCCGTTAAAAATATAGCAGGCATCCTCTCTAATTATGTGGCTACCCACCAAGACATTAATGAGCGTAAACGCATAGAAAATAGGCTGAGTATCGCTGCCGTTGCTTTTGAAGCTGCGCAAAGTATGTTTGTCACCGATGCTGAAGGCTTTTTTATGCATATCAACTCAGCCTTTACCAAGGTGACCGGCTATGGTCTAGATGATGTTATCGGTAAGACCCCAAGTATCCTAAAATCCGGCCGCCAAGATAACGCTTTTTATGCAGCGATGTGGCACAGTCTTAATAGCCAAGGGAATTGGTCAGGCGAAATATGGAATAAGAAAAAAAATGGTGACATCTATTTAGAACAGCTTAACGTTATTCAGGTACTCGACATAAACCGAAAGGTGACACATTATGTGTCTACCTTTACTGATATTACTCAGCTTAAAAAATACGAAGCCGGCTTGATAGACGCTAAAGAGCAAGCCGAGTGTTTTTCAAAACTCAAATCGCAATTTATGGCCACTATGTCGCATGAGATTCGCACCCCCATGACGGCGATCATAGGCTTATCGGAGCTGGCTTTATATGAAGAGATGTCTCATGAAGCCAGGTCTTATCTACAAGATATCAATACCGCTTCTACTAGCCTACTTAGCATATTGCAAGACATCCTTGATTTTTCAAAACTAGAAGTCGGTCGTGTTGTTATTGAGGCCATACCCTTTAGTCTTGACGAATTACTGAATACTATTAGCATTCTCTTTGTAACCGCAGCAAATCAGAAAGACCTAGACTTTAGCATAGTCAGTGATAAGGCTATTGCCAATATGCTAATTGGAGACAAATTCAGGCTGCAACAAATATTAACTAATTTAGTAGGAAACGCCATTAAGTTTACCAAGCAAGGTTCCATCAAGCTTAGCGTCAGTTTGCAAAATATCGACGCATCGAAAATTATCTTATTATTTTCTATATCAGATACCGGTATCGGCATTGCAGCCCATGATCAGGACAATTTATTTCAGGCCTTTACTCAAGTGGATGGTTCCTATAGTAGGGAGTTTGATGGCACTGGGCTAGGCTTGGCGATTAGTAAAGAACTGGTGAAGTTGATGGGAGGTGATATTTTTTTAGTTAGCACTATAGGACTAGGCAGTACTTTTAGCTTTGTCTTAGCTTTTGATACCATTAAAGAATCTATTGAACACACCAGTAAAACTAATCAGCCAATGCCAGTACTAAAAACGACAGTACATGAAAATAAGCTAAAAGGGGCGACTATTTTGGTGGTGGAAGATAATGTGATGACACAAAGAATTATCCAAAAACATCTGAATCTCTTTGGTAGTGATGTCATGATCGCCCAGCACGGACAAGAAGCCTTAAGCTTACTGGAACAGTACCATTTTGATGCCGTATTAATGGACATACACATGCCGGTCATGAATGGCATTGAGGCGACCCAACTCATATATCAGCAAGAAAAGTTTGCAACGCTACCGATTATTGCCCTAAGTGCTGGCGTCACCGAGCAGGAACGCAATATCTGCATCAGCAGTGGCATGGTCGGCTTCATCTCCAAGCCTATCAATCAAAAT
>CAIVGC010000161.1 GCA_903905335.1 uncultured Methylococcaceae bacterium | reverse complement strand
GACTCACATTACGCCTCTGTTTTAGCCTTGATGCAAGAGTTAAAACAACTGGGTGCTCATCATGTAGTGACGGGGGCTAATAAACATATTACGACTAAAACAGCGATGCAGCAGATGATTAGTGCTTATGAAAAACAAGCAGGGAATGAACAAATTATTGCGACGTTTGAAGTCATTAGCATAACTGCGACCGCATAAGTTATGAGCACACAAGGCTATTTTATAACTGGCACGGATACAGATGTTGGCAAAACCTGCGCTACGATAGCGTTGATGCGTTATTTTAAACGCCAAGGAAAAACAGTGCTAGGCATGAAACCAGTGGCATCAGGATGTAAGATGCAAGCCGATGAATTAAAAAATACTGATGCGTTGTTGATACAAGAAAACGCCTCGATAGCAGTGGATTACCAATTGATTAATCCCTACGCTTATGAGTTGCCGGTTTCACCTCATATTGCTGGTGCTCATAATCCCGTTGAACTAGCGGTTATTGTTGAGCGCTATAACACCTTGCTAACATTAGCTGATGTAGTCATCGTTGAAGGTGCTGGCGGTTGGTATGCGCCCTTAAATGCTCAGCATGACATTAGTGATTTGGCAAATGCCTTAGCTTTACCGGTGATACTGGTGGTGGGCTTGCGTTTAGGTTGTATCAATCATGCTAAATTAAGCTATCAGGCTATACAACTTTCAGGTATGGCTTGTATCGGTTGGATAGCTGTCTGTGTAGATCCCGATTTATTAAATCGGGATGAAAACATACAGACCATTACCGCTGTCTTGCCTGTGCCCTTATTAGGCATCTTGCCTTATCAGCAACCACTTGATTTCGAGTTGTTAGCGGATCAGCTAACCCTGTAGTCGTTATCTTAAAACCCCTGCTGGAGAAGAATAATTATCCAGCGCTTGCACATAGTTGGCGCGTTCATAAGCACTGGGATTAATCGCATGTTGTTGACTGACACTACCTTTAAGCTGCTGGATGGAGTCATAGTCATGCTCGTCCAGCCAATGTTCTAGTTCTGATAATAGTTCGGTTAAACGACCCGTGCCTTGTTTGAGTAAGACACTACATAAATGCACCACATCCGCACCTGCTAATAGTGCTTTGATGACGTCTGAGCTTTGGTGAAAACCTCCAGTAACCGCCAGTGACATCTGAGTTCTGCCATACAGCAGTGCAGCCCAGCGTATACGTAATAATGCTTCTGAGGAGCTAGACAGCTCTAAGGTAGGTATTATTTCTAGCGATTCTAAATCAATATCAGGTTGATAAAAGCGATTAAAAAGCACCACGCCGCTAGCTCCCGCAGTTTCCAAACGTTTGGCAAAATGCAGCGGTGAGCTAAATTGCGAGGAAAGCTTCATAGTAATCGGTAGGTTCACTTGGGCTTTTAAGGCCTGCAAGATCGTCAGATAACGATTTTCAACGACTTCACTGCTGTCTTCGGCATTGGCGGCTAAGTGATAGATATTAAGCTCCAATGCATCAGCGCCCGCTTGTTGTAATTGCAGACCGTATTCAAGCCAACCGCTTAATGACGTGCCATTTAGGCTGGCGATGATTGGAATAGCCAGTGCTGATTTTAGTTTCTGAACCTGTTCCAGATAGTGTTCTTGATAGGTCTTTATCTGATGAATGCGAGGATGAAACGAGTCCGCTTCTCCATGTCCAATAGCTTGATCATATAAAAAGCGCTGCATCAACTGTTGTTCGGACACTATTTTTTCTTCGAACAATGAATACATGACTAATGCTGAGGCACCAGCATCTTCAAGTCGACGTGCGCTGTCGATATCTTTACTTAAGGGCGATGCTGAGGGCACTAGAGGGTGGGCTAATTTTAAGCCCAGATATTGCGTGCTTAAATTAACCATGGTTAATCTCCTGAGTGCTATCATTTTTAAGTTGAGCTTTTATGGTCGATGTTGACATGGTCGCCGTCCATTCAAGTTCAGAGAGTTGTTTGTAGTAAGCGTAGCGATTTTTAACATCCTGCTGCGCTTGTGCTAGAAAACGTTCGGCGGCTTCTGGATGCGTTTGCCATAGCATACTAAAGCGGGTTTCAGTTTTTACAAAATCACGGTAAGGAATGGAGGGTTCCGCAGAATCAAGTTTCATCGGATTCTTACCTGCTTTGGCTCTGCTGGGATCAAATCGAAACAGCGGCCAATGGCCACTTTTAACGGCTAGATTTTGTTGTCTATGATTATTAGATAAATCTACGCCGTGAGCAATACAAGGCGCGTAAGCAATAATGATAGAAGGCCCATCATGAGCTTCAGCCTCTAAAAAAGCGTTCAAGGTTTGAATGTCTTTACCAGCATAAGCAACATGGGCGACATAGACATTACTGTAATCCATAGCCAACAAGGCTAAATCTTTTTTAGCCGTGGCTTTGCCGGCGGCGGAAAATTTAGCGACCGCACCTAAAGGTGTGGATTTTGAAGTTTGACCGCCGGTATTAGAATAAACTTCGGTATCTAATACCAGAATATTAACATTTCTGCCGCTTGCTAAAACATGATCAACGCCGCCAAAGCCTATATCATAAGCCCAACCATCTCCGCCTATAATCCAGACACTTTTTTTACATAAGTTATCTGCCAGCTCTAATAAGCTTTGTGCGCTAGCTACATAAGATTTTTCATTATTAAACACGCAAAATTTTGCGTCTCTACTTAGCCGTTTTTTTAGATGAGTGACTCGTTCACGTTGCTCATAAATACCGACTTCATCAGATTGGTCGGCAGTTAAAATGGCATCGACTAACTCATCACCTAAGGGCTCTCTTAAGCAGACAAGCAACTCTTTTGCTGTGTCTTGTTGTTTATCTAGCGCAATGCGCATACCTAAGCCAAATTCCGCATTGTCTTCAAATAAAGAATTGCTCCAAGCAGGGCCGCGACCTTGGCTATTTTTACTCCAAGGCGTGGTGGGGAGATTACCTCCATAAATCGAAGAGCAACCTGTGGCATTTGCGACGACCATACGATCACCAAATAATTGTGAGGCTAGTTTAATGTAAGGTGTTTCACCGCAACCAACGCAAGCTCCAGAAAACTCAAATAAAGGTTGTAGAACCATAGCGCCTTTAATAGTGTTAGTTTTTAATAGGTGTCGATCATATTCAGGGATGGATAAAAAGAAATCCCAATTTTCACGTTCGGTTATACGTAGCGGTGCTTGTGGCCCCATATTTAAAGCTTTTCGACTGGCATTGCTTTTGTCGCGTATTGGGCAAATATCGACGCATAAACTACAGCCGGTACAATCTTCGGGAGCTACTTGATAACTGATGGCTAAACCCTTAGGAAAATCTTTGCCGAGCATGTTAGCGTGCTTAAATGTTTCTGGGCTAGTCGTTAATTGTTCGCTTACATAAATCTTGCTGCGTATTGCTGAATGTGGGCAAACCATTGCGCACTTGCCGCACTGAGTGCATAAGTCGGTTTCCCATACAGGAATTTCAAGCGCTAAATTACGTTTTTCATAAATAGCTGTGCCTGTGGGAAAAGTACCATCGTTTGGCATTGCGCTGACCGGTAAAGCATTGCCACGACCCGCAATGATTTCTCCTGTTACGCGTTTAACAAAATCTGGTGCTGTATCGGGTAGGGTGGTTTTAAGTTCGAATTGGTTGTTGGCATGATCGGGTAAAGGAACGCTTTGTAAACTAGCTAGCGTTTCATCAATGGCCTTAAAATTAAGTTCAATCATGCCTTGGCCTTTTTTGCCATAAGTCTTTTCGACGGCGTGTTTGATGGCAGATATTGCATCGGCTTGTGGCAATACACCAGAAATGGCAAAAAAACAGGTCTGCATAATGGTATTAATGCGCTTACCCATGCCAGTTTTTTCAGCCACGGCATAAGCATCAATGATATAGAAACGTAGGTGTTTACTAATCATCTGTTCTTGCATGTTTAAAGTCAGCGATGCCCAAACGTGTTCGGCTGATAAGGGCGTATTAAGTAAAAACACCGCCTGTTCTGTGGCACTGCTCAGTAGATCTGAGCGTTCCAGAAATAGGCTTTGATGACAGCCAATAAAATCAGCATCATTATCGCTTATTAAATAAGTGGAGTGTATGGGCTTGGGGCCAAAGCGTAAATGCGAAACCGTCATTGCGCCCGATTTTTTCGAGTCGTAAACAAAATAACCTTGTGCGTGTAGTTCAGTGGTTTCGCCGATAATTTTAATGGTGTTTTTATTAGCACTGACCGTACCATCACTACCTAAACCATAAAATAGTGCCTGAAAAGTATCATCCAAGGCGTCGGTACGATAATGATCATCCCAGTTTAAACTACTGTGCGTGACATCATCGTTGATGCCAATGGTGAAGTTATTTTTGGGTTGCGCTAGTTTTAACTCGTCATAAACCGCTTTAATCATGCCCGGTGTAAATTCTTTAGAAGATAGTCCGTAACGGCCACCGATAACCTTGGGGAATGCTGTAAATTTGCTAGTACCTTGGCTATAAACCTGTGCGATAGCGGTGAGTACATCTTTATATAAAGGCTCGCCATCCGAGCCGGGTTCTTTGGTGCGATCGAGTACGGCAATTTTTTGACAAGTGCTGGGCAATGCTGCAAGCAAACGCTGCGCATCAAAAGGTCTATATAAACGTACTTTAAGCAAGCCTACCGCTTCACCTTGCTGATTCAGGTAGGTCATCGTTTCTGTGACCGCTTCTGCACCAGAACCCATAATGACAATCACTCGCTCGGCTAGTTCTGAACCCAGATACTCAAACAATTGATAGGAACGGCCTGTTATGTCGGCAAAGCGCTTCATGGCGGCTTGCACGATGTTTGGCAGCGCAAGGTAATAAGGATTGACTGATTCTCTAGCCTGAAAATATACATCAGGATTTTGAGCCGTGCCGCGCATCACGGGTTTATCGGGGGTTAAAGCGCGATGGCGATGGGCCGTTACCCATTCATCCTTAATCATGGCGCGTATCACAGTGTCATCTATGCTATTAATCTTGGCGACTTCGTGCGAAGTACGAAAGCCATCAAAAAAGTGCATCAGAGGAATACGACCTTCCAAGGAAGCGGCATGAGCAATTAAGGCAAAGTCCATAACTTCTTGAGGTGAGTTAGAGCAAAGCATCCCAAAGCCAGTCATGCGAGCCGACATGACATCGCTATGGTCGCCAAAAATAGATAATCCCTGACAAGCCAGTGAGCGTGCGGCAATATGAAAGACTGCCGGTGTTAGTTCACCTGCAATTTTGTACATATTTGGCAGCATTAACAGCAAGCCTTGAGAAGCTGTAAAGGTCGTCGCCATCGAGCCGACTTGCAAGGCGCCGTGAATAGCACCCGCAGCACCGGCCTCACTTTGCATTTCTGTAACTTGTGGCACGGTGCCCCATAAATTAAGCTGCCCGAATGACGCCCATTCATCTGCCCATTCACCCATGGTCGATGAAGGAGTAATTGGATAAATGACGATGATTTCATTGAGTTTATAGGCGATCGTAGCAGCAGCTTGATTGCCGTCTATCGTAAGAGTTTGCTGTTGTTGCATGAGACCATCCTGAAATGAAACCAAAGAAAGTTAATAACCTTAATATAACTATAGGATTTATACGAGTTGATTGTACACCGGCTAACAATGATAGTGTGCAAAAATTATTAATTCGTTTAAAAGGCGATTTAGATGTAAAGTCGTGCAGTCAAGTGACTGCTTTTTGTGTCCGACAATCAGATGGGTTTAATGTTGAAAAGTGAATAGAGGCGGCAGCAAAACTAGAGATTAGTTGTTTCTTAAAGGTTAGTGACTTATGAGAAAAAAAGTCTTGATGACAATCGACATAACGCTCGCAATTAAGATGCCCATCATCCATTTAGGCGTTATTGAATCAGTTTTTAAGACGGCAATATCAGTTAGTATTATAGGCGCAAGCTTTTTTTGAAATTTGATAGCTACTAGGTATTTTTTGTCTGACTAGCTTTTTGAGATTAACTTAAAGTGCTTCTGAAGCGTCTTGGCTTTCGCTTGTTTTTCTGTAACACGCGCAGTCTTAATGAAATGCAGTCATATAGTGACGGTTTTTTTTCATCAATAATGCATGGCTTGCTCTTTAATTTGTTCGAACATGAAGCTCACGGCTTTGTGTTAGGTAAAGTTTTGTAAGACTTACTGACGGAATTATTGCTCTGTGATCTTTACTTTAACAATATGCGTATATCAATTTAGTAAAAGTTGATAAGAAAGCATCCCAGACAATCATCTTAGCCCCCCATTTGGGCGTAGTTATATAAGATGGGTTAAATAAAGTAAGGTATAAGAGGCTATTTAGGCCATTAGCTGGGCTTAATAACGCCACATTAGTTATAAGTAGCCTATCCATTATCAATTAATTGAGCCTGTCGAGGCTAATGAGACTCATGCTGGGCCTTGCTTGTATCATCACTATCAATACTAGCTTAGCAAAAGGGCTGCTTAGTAATGTTTATGGGCTTTAGCCCAAGTCAAGCAATCATCATTACTGATGGTTCACCCTAGGGAGCATTAGAATTAGATGCAAAGAGGGTGGCTAGAGGCACGCTTTACGTTTGGCATATGTTTAAAAATAAGCTCCCACGACAGTGATAGTGGTTGGGTTCAAATAGGTATAACTATCCGAGCAAACTTTAAAATCAGTAATATGGACATAGTTATCAAGTATTATTTTCGGATGGTATTTGTTACACCGGACCTGAGGACCTACAAGACTTTAGTGAGCTGCATATGAAAGTGGTGCAATAGCAAAGGCGCTGGATACCAGCTTCCTTGCCGGTATGATGGTTTAATTAGTGGTGTGTATAACAATGAGCGTAGAGCTTGGAAATGATAAAATACTTTCACAGCCAAAGGAGTTTGGCGTTCCCAAGCGCCATTTCTATGCTGTTTAAATTTTCTTAACGAATTCAGATTTAAGCTTCATGGCGCCAATGCCATCAATTTTGCAGTCGATGTCATGATCGCCATCGATCAAGCGTATGTTTTTAACTTTAGTGCCGACTTTAACCACTAATGAAGAGCCTTTTATTTTAAGGTCTTTAATAACGGTCACGGTATCGCCATCTTGCAACAGATTGCCATTGGCGTCTTTAATAATGCGGCT
>CAIVGC010000160.1 GCA_903905335.1 uncultured Methylococcaceae bacterium | reverse complement strand
TTTAAACGCAGCAATTAAATCAAGATGCCGTTTTTCGGGCACTAAGCGACTAACTAGCAACACATAACGACCGGGTGTTAAATCAAATTGCTTAAGCGCTTCGATCGAATTCGGCAACTGCGGCAAATCAACACCATTGGGTATTAAGACTGACGCCTCACCATACTTAGCCAGAACTAAATCGGAAATGACTTTTGAAATAACAATACGCCTGTTTGCCCAAGTCATCCCCCAGCGCTCCCCGAGCTTAAGGATAAAGCGGGCAAGTAGGCCCCATTTCTCCCTATCATAATCTGGCCCGTGGTGTGTAACCACAACCCGCAAACCCAGTATTTTGGCAAGGGGTACCACTAAAGCTGGGCCGATGGCCTGAATATGCAAGATATCAGGACGCTTGATACTCGCGTACAGCACACCCAAAAAGCTATGTACAACTGTCTCCAGTCCTGAAGACCTTGGTGCCCAAAGAGCTACGAACTTCACTCCTTTCCATACAGAACCAATCTCAGCGCGCTGACTCGGTGATCTCACCAGTACAGTAACGTCACAACCCAAAGCTACAAGATGTGAACATAGATGCTCAGTGTGGGCTTCTACCCCACCTTGCACGTATGGGAAGCCACGTAAACCCAACATCATGACACTTATCGGTCCGTTTGTGCTAACCATAACTTAATCTGTGCCCAGCATATCAGCAAGTTCTTCTTCAAGAAAAATCACTTTCGATTCACGTCGATGGAAAGTTAATTCATGCTCAGTAACAGTCCCCCTTCTCAAGTCACCCTGCAAGGGATCTTGACCCACATAGAAATCCGGCACAGAATCTATGCAAACAGGCTTGTCCAACATTGATTTAATCTTGTTCTTCACTACCCAACTGGTTAGATGTTTGATGTATTTTTTCATCACTGGTGCCGCAACTCCAACCATCCAGCAGTTTTTGGGACAGGTACCAACGTAGAGATTACAATACTTAAAGACTTCTTGTGCATCACCTCCACAATGTCTTCCAAGTCGCGCCGCACGAAGGGTTCACCACCGGCAATATTGACGAACTTAAAATTAGGCAGTAATTTCAATTCGTTGGAGGTAATCTTATGCGCCTTGTCAGTTAGATTTCCCCATATATCACACATCTTGCCGCGCATCTGGCAGCGATATGTAGTTATGATTGAAACGTCGGATGGATATGTGACTGTCATAAGGACCTAGGAAGAAGCCATAATATTAATGAGAATGATAACGTTTAATAGATTAACCTAATATAAGTAAATATACTTATGTTATTTTTTCATTTTAATGACTAGCTAACCCATCATGATTAAGTACCCATTCGTCCCCTACAATGAAAGCCGTTAAATAAGCTGAAATTTTGGATTTAAAAGTGTTTTACTTGTTCCTTGAAAGCTGATTTCACCTTATCAATGCATTCATTAAGGCTGCTTTGAATTGGAAAAATGTCTAGTGATAGCGACTGTATAGACGTTTCTTTTTGGTGAGTTTCCACAAGCGCTTAATCAAGTTAAAATTGGGTGAGTAAGGCGGTAAAAAAAGAATATCGATAGCTTATTCATACATCGCTGGTAACGCGCGCGTTATCCATAATGAGTGTTAGTGACTACAACTTTGACAAAAAAATTCGAATTAAAATGATTAATGGTATTTTCTAAGCACATCTAAAAAACTGAATCAGTTCTTTCAGACATAAAAAAAGCCTAGGTGAGAACACCTAGGCTTTTATATATTCTTTTGAACTCGCCTTTTGGTTTTGCTGATTGGTTGAATAAGCCGATTAATGAAATTACCCGCGATATGGTGCTAGCACGTAGGAAACAGTTTACCGGTGGCACTGATAATAAAATGAGGGTGTTACGACTATTAATGAATTATGCAATTGCCTTAAAAGCCATCGAGGAAAATCCAGTCGATGTGTTGCGAGATGGTTCATTGTGGGCAAAACCAACGCGCCGTAAGCGCATGATACCAAGTGATAACATTAAAGACTGGTACAACTCAGTTTTGCTTTTAGATAATGAGCAGGCCAAGGTCTACCTATTGCTATTACTGCATATCGGCCTAAGGGATCAGGATGTCAGGTATCTGGAATGGAAAGACATAAGTTTTAAAAATGATTGCTTCATTGCCAGAGACACAAAAAATAGAAGCGACTTTACCGCTTACATTGCGCCACAGATCAAACCCTACATAAGAGCTTTGCATGACAAAACCGGTAGTGGGCAATACGTTTTCCCAAGCGGCAATGTAGACGGCGTAATGGATGTTCCTCGCAAGCCGATTGCTCAAGTATGTAAACAGACGGGCATTACATTTAGTAGTCATGATCTCAAGCGCACATTCTTAACTATTGGTGAGGCAGCGATGATTCCATTTAGTCTACTTAAGGCACTGGCAAACCATACCACAGATGGCGATGTTACTGGCGGCTATATCAACCCTGAAGAAAATACACTAAGACAAGCTACTTTTAAAATTGCCGATACTATTCAGCAGTTGACCACGCCTGATATTGAAAATATTGTTACAATTAAACGAAATTCAAGCAACAAGGATTAGCCATGACGACCGTTGACTACCACGACATTATTACTATTGAACCCGGCAAACGAAGCGGTAAACCTTGTATTAGAGGGTTGAGAATT
>CAIVGC010000159.1 GCA_903905335.1 uncultured Methylococcaceae bacterium | reverse complement strand
GCGGGTTTTTTATTGTCCAACGAAATGCACTAAGATGTAGTGACATTCATATAAAAAAGTGACACAAATAGTGATACGGGGTAGAGTGACACAAAAACGTATCACAAATGGTGTCACAAAATGGCTAAAGAACTCAACAAGGACGCTGTCTACAGGGCAGCTAAGTCTAAAGAAAAAGATTGCACCATTAATGATGGTGATGGTTTGGTTTTATTGGTGAAATCGACAGGGATTAAATCATGGCGGTTTATCTATCGTTTTGTAGGCAAGCAAAATAGATTAAGTTTTGGTGCTTATCCCAACACTACATTAGAGGCGGCAAGACGCAAAGCAGAAAAAGTACGCGAGCAGATAGCAAGTGACATTGATCCTAGTGAAGCAAAGAAACAGGTTAAGCAATTAGCTAAAGCTATCTCAAATGATGTGCAACGAAAAACTGACGGACTGCCAATAATAAATAGCTTTGCAGATATAACGAGGCAATGGCTAAAATCAATAGAGCATTTAACAAAACCACTCACACAAAAAAAGAAAACATCAAGACTTGAAAGAATGGCGTTTCCTATTTTGGGTGACATGCCTATCAACGCCATAAAATCATCGGATGTACTAGCGACGCTAAAGCCATTGATCGACATGAAACAGCTATCAACAACGCATAGGTTGCATAGTGAGATAAGCGCTATATTTGCTTATGGCATTGTCCATAACTTTACTGACTATGACCCAGCCCAGCCAGTAGCAAGACAGATACCAGCACAAAAGATAAAGCACAGAGCCGCCATCATAGACCCTAGTCTTGTCGGGCAGTTACTTAGGGATATCGGCAACTATAGGGGAACATTTGTTGTTAAATCAGCCTTTAGATTATCGCCCTTAGTCTTTCAAAGACCCGGAGAGATACGTCAATTATTATGGGATGACATAGACCTAGAGGCGCGTGAATGGAGGCCTTACATATCTAAAACCGACTTTCATCACATCGTGCCATTATCAACACAAGCTATGGCAATATTGGAGGAAATAAAGCCGCTTACAAGTGGTGGTCAATACGTGTTCCCTTCAAGTCGTGGCAATGGTCGCCCTATGTCTGATAACGCTATCAGGTCGGCTTTACAATCTCTGGGTTATGATTCTGATGTAATGACCGCCCACGGCTTTAGAACGACAGCATCAACACTGCTCAATGAACAGGGATGGAGTCCGGACGCAATAGAGCGACAGTTAGCGCACGCACCAAGGGATTCAGTTAGAGCCGCTTATAATAGAGCGCAATATCTGGATGAGCGTAGACGAATGATGCAGTCATGGAGCGATTACCTAGACACGCTAAAAAATGGCGCTCAGGTGATAGAGTTTAAAGCTAAGAGTAATTAATTTATTTATATTTTTTAAAACTTTTTAAAAAAACCATCATAACCATCATACCCCACTGTTTAAAGGGCTAGAGAGATTTTAACCCGTCATTAAACCGTCATAACCCGTCATTGATTATCAGTGTACTGATAGAAACATCAAATCTGATATAATCACCTTAACCGGATAGGCTTAGCGGCTTACAAGTTGGCTTCATTACCCAATTTCCGGTTATCCACCTTGTAATGATTACACCTTAATGGAGTGTTGTTTTTGTCGAACCTGCTTATATTTTCATTTGAAGATTACACGCGATTAAGATTAACAGAGTCGGGAGCCATTCAAGATTACATGGATAGAAACGACCCGATAGCGTTAGGGAAACTCATTCAACAAGGCGACCAACTCACACCCGACTTTAGGCGGTTTATTGCAGACTTGGTTACAGGCAAAAAAAAACGCCCCATAAAAAAAGCCTCAACGTTTGATCGTGATTGTGCAATCTATCAAGAAATCGAGGACGCGGCAGCAAACGGGAGCACAAAAACGGCTATAAAAAAAGTTATTGCCAAAAGGATAAACCGTTCCGTTGATGCTGTGCAGAAATCTTATGAGAAAGCTAAAGAAGCCATGGACGAATATAAGAGAGACGAAGAAGAAAGTAGGCAAGAAGCCATAGACGAATATTGGGAAGCCAAAGAAGAAAGTAGGCAAGCCATAGACGAAGCCATTCGTAGAGATAAAGAAAAAATGGAAAATCCTATTTAGCATTTTCCATTTTAATTATAAAAACTATGGGTATCATGGTGCACCTTATCCATCAATAAGGTGCAACTAATGACAGCAATACAAGAACCCCTCACATTACCCCAGCTAGGTTTTTTAAGACTCTGGCATATCGTAGGCAATCCCAAGACCAACACCCCCGCATTAATCCCCATAGGCAGAACATCATTCCTTAATGGCGTTAAGTCTGGGAAATATCCCAAGCCAGTAAAGCTGGGCGAACGCACTACAGCTTGGCGAGTTGAAGACATCCACGCTTTGATTGAAAGACTAGGAGAAAACCACCCCGTTGCTAATCCTACCAATTCAACCCTAGCCCAGAAGGCCGAGCCGAAAAGCGCGTGGTCAGCAGCTATAGGCGGTGGTCAATAATGGGCGCAGTCTTGACACTAAACAACATGGCGGCTATTCTTTGCCCACTGCTACCACATGTAGCGGTCGGACTTTGCACTCCGAACAAGGCCTCAAAAGGCCACTTTACACAGTGGTTTTTTTACATCCATCAAAAACACAATTCTATTTTGTTATGGTGGGCTGTATTAAGCAACCCCTTAAAAGGTTGGCCGCGCCTTGGCGGTAGTGCAAACTTGATACAGTCCACCGCCCAACGTTTTGCACCAATGGGCAGTGGTTTATTCTCTTTTACAAGGAATCACCTTGCCACAAAATAATTCGGCTCTATGTGAATTGTAGTGGGTAATGCAATAATATATCCATGAACAGTGAAATATTATTT
>CAIVGC010000158.1 GCA_903905335.1 uncultured Methylococcaceae bacterium | reverse complement strand
CGCAATTTTTCAATGGTAGATTTAATATATAGAATGAATGACGTTAATTTACTGGGATATTTGTAAATGGCTGGGGAGCAAGTGCGCCGTTTAACGAATTCATCAGAGTAATTGTCGGTTGAATTTGCGCAATGATTTGGTTCCAGCGTATGCCCTCAGTTCGGTCGATAAAAATAATATCATGAGGCTCTAAAGGGAAGTGATCGGCAAGCAGCAATGCATCTGGGGACTTTGCATCCAGATGGAAAATTGACGGTTTGTTAAGTCCGCCCCTAAAAACAAAGATTCGCGCTGCATCAGCTGTGGTTTGATCAAACCCACCCGCTTCACTGAGTCCTTCAACCAAGGTCATTCGTCCCTTATTCATAAGAACAGTACGAGTTCTTCCTGATCCTGTTCCACCAATGGTGGTTTCACCAAAAATAAAAATTTTATTAAATTGATTGTCGGCGACATTTAGTACGTCACCCTGTTTGAGTGATATGTTTTGAGAAATGTCGCCCCCTTCATACAGGGCCAAAAGATTAATTCCGTAGGTTTTGCCGTTACGGGTAAGGGTAATATTTCTTAAATCAGCTGTTTGGTTGTTGATACCGCCGGCATTATTAATTGCCTCCAGCACTGTCAGCGGAATATCTTTTAAGGTTTGAATGCCAGGCTGGTTTACCTCACCAACTACATATACCCGCTGACTGCGATAGTAATTGACCCGCACATCTAGTTGAACGTTTAAAATATATTTGGATAATTTTTCTGTTAGCTCTGTTCTGATATCTTCAACGGTTCTACCCGCCGCTTTTATAGAGCCTGCATAAGGAAAATAAAATGCACCATTCTCCCCAACAACCGTGCCACCAGTAGCTCCGCCGGAGGAGGTGTTGTTGACAGCGCCAGTGGCATTATTTAATGCCTGTTGCCCCAGAGGCGTGGTCAATTCTGGATGATCCCAAACAGTGATGAGCAGGATGTCTCGTGACCCAACTAAATAATACCCATCACTTTGCGATTGGTCATTTTTTTCTGTGATAGGCAATCCTTTAACTGGAGTCGAACCTATACGATATTCAAAATAATTGTTGGCTGCATTATCGGCCCCTAAGCTGCGGTTGTTGATATTCTTTTCCAGCTTAATAATTAACGCTGCATCGATATTCTGTATATTAAGTTTATTAAGGATTGCGTCAGTATTTTCTGAAACTGGCATTTCAACGCTGGACTCATTAGTAAATTGAGACATGTGCTGGCCTGGAATAAGAGTGCAGCCACTTAAGCAGATCATCGTTAGTAAGGTTGATAAAGCTTTTTGTGGCATCTTGTAACGTCTAAGTTTAATTTTTTTGATGAGTGACAGCTATAATAATAGAATAGATGACAAGATAATATACCTGAATACAGGTATTTTAACTAGTGCCTGAACGAAAAAGCCAGTTTTCAAAAAAACCAGCTCAAAATCAGGAAATATTTTTTTGAAAACTCTTTCAGTAGCGCAATAAACGACTCATTTTCTGATTTACAATCAGTTTTTCAGAATTATTCCTAACAATCGCTAATTATAAGCGCACCTTTCCTGTGGATAACCTGTTGGCTGTTCTCAACTAAGCGTCAGGCAGCTAGATTTTGTTGCTCGCTAAAAAGCCTTAGCCGTTCCATGTCGCGTTTAAT
>CAIVGC010000157.1 GCA_903905335.1 uncultured Methylococcaceae bacterium | reverse complement strand
ATCGAGGGTATATTCTCTATTAGCTTTAATAACTAACCACTCAGCACCTTAGTTGTGCCTTAAATAATTTTCTCACCCCCCCCCTTTTTTTCTTATTTGTAAAAATATTAGTCATATTCTTAACAGCATTAGATTTTCATTTTACTGTACGCATGACTTGAACATTGAATAGGGCTTTTAAATACGATCACTTTGATAATACTAGTCAGAATTTATCGAACTCACTGATAAAAATGCTAATATGCTAAATTTATTTGCAATCTGGTTCATCAATGCCCAATACCTTAAAGCTTCCCATAGAGTCCCTGAAACTAAATGTCGACTTGACAGGTTTTGAATTTCCCTTAGCTCCTCGCTTACAAACGACTATTTTAGGACAACCCAGAGCACAATCAGCTTTAGAATTTGGCGTGGCAATGCCTAATCCTGGTTACAATATTTTTGTTATGGGTGAATCTGGATTAGGTCGCTTATCTATGGTTACTAATCATTTAGATGCATTGTCTGCTGCTATGCCTACACCTGCTTCTTACGCTTATGTTGATAACTTTGATAATAGCAGAGAACCCATTGCCATTGAATTACCAGCCGAACAAGGCCACAATTTTGCTAAAGATATTGAAAAACTTATAGATGATCTTTTAGCAACGTTCCCTGCTGCTTTTGAAAGCCCTAACTATCAACAAAAGAAATCAGCCTTTGAGCGTCAATTTAGCCAATGCTATAACAACGCCATTGATTTGGTTGATAAAAAAGCTCTGAAAAATAAAATTGCCCTGTTTAGAGAAAATGAAAATATTACCTTTGCTCCTCTTCGAAAAAATAAAGCTCTTAATGAAGAACAATTTTCTCAGTTAGCTCAAACTGACCGTGAATCATTTCATAAACAAGTTGAAACGCTAGAAGACTATCTCGGCGAAGTATTACTGGAATTACCTCAGTGGCGTAGAGCTTTAGTTGATAAAATTAAACAACTTGATAATGACACCATAGTTTTGGCGATAGATCCGTTATTTTCTGCATTAAATGATAAATACCAAAACATTGATGATGTTATTACTTATTTAGCAGAAATTAAGAATAATCTATCTAATACTATTGCTGATTATTTAATGCCTAGTCGCGGCTTAGAACCTAGAGACAGTAATACAAAACGACTAATCTTAAATGATCAATACAAACCCAATATACTTATAGACAACAAACATGAAAATGGTGCCCCCGTTATTTATGAACCACATCCTATTTTTCAGAACTTGTTTGGTCGTATTGAATACGTCAGCGAACAAGGTGCACTAATAACTAACTATCAAAAAATCTGCGCTGGTTCCTTACATAAAGCTAATGGCGGTTATCTGATCTTAGATGCAGAAAAAATCTTGACCTACCCTTTTGTATGGGAAGGACTTAAACGAGCACTACAATCAGGGCGCATAGAAATCGAATCACCTTATTCTGAACTGGGCATTAACACCATGACCTTAAAGCCAGAAATCATACCTTTAAATATCAAGGTTGTTTTGATTGGTTCTAGGGATATTTATTATCTATTAGAAGAAATGGATAGCGAATTTAATGAAATGTTTAGAATCTTGGCAGATTTCGATAATTATATTCCGCGCACTAACGAATCCATGCAAGGCTTTGCTTCATTAATGATTAAACATGCAGCCGATTCGGGTGCTAAACCTTTATCTCTTAGTGCTATAGAAGGTCTCATTGAACATAGCTGTAGACTCTCAGAAAACCAGAAACATTTTTCTGCTCACATTAAAGACTCTTTAGATATTATTGCTGAAGCTCATTTATTTTGTACGCAAGCTAAGCACTTAGAGATCGACAGGCCTCATATAGAACAAGCATTAACAGCTAGAGAATACCGTAATGGCCGTTTATCTCAAGCTATACTTGATGAAATGCTAGAAGGTACGATACTTATTGATACTGATGGTGTAGCAATAGGAAAAATTAACGGCTTAACGGTTTTAGAAATAGGTGGTAGTAGTTTTGGTGCGCCGGCTCGTATTACTACGACTGTTTCTCCTGGCTCCAGAGGTATTGTTGATATCGAACGAGAAGCAGAATTAGGACAAGCAATACATTCTAAAGGTGTGATGATTTTAACGGGTTATTTAGGCCATATTTACGCCCAACAATTTCCTTTAGCTATTTCAGCTAGTATTGCTATTGAACAATCTTACGGCTATATCGATGGCGATAGCGCCTCACTAGCAGAACTGTGTTGTCTGATTTCTGCGCTCACACGAACCCCCATCAAACAAACCTTTGCCGTTACCGGCTCAATCAATCAATATGGTGAAGTACAAGCCATCGGTGGTGTTAACGAAAAAATAGAAGGTTACTTTAGACTTTGTAAGGCACGAGGCCTAAATGGTGAGCATGCTGTTATTATCCCTGCTGCCAACAAAATAAATTTAATGCTAAAGCAGGAAGTCATTGATGCTGTGGAGCAAGGATTGTTCTCAGTTTATGCCGTTGCAACTGTGGATGAAACCTTGGAATTACTCACTGGCCAACCAGCAGGTGAAGTAGATGCAGAGGGTCTATATCCAGAAAACAGCATTAATGCTAGAGCAATCTTTCGGTTAAAAGAAATTTCTGATATGGCCGGTGATGAAGATAAAGAAGAGGGCGTTTAGTTATTATCTAATTGACTGCAATACGGGCAGAAATCAGCTTATTTTCTGCCCGTCCTCTCAAATGCAACAAGACTGTTCATTAATTTCAAAGCAGCGAGGCTAACTTCATTTTTTCTAATGCAGCTCTTTTTCGTTTCGCGCGCTCGGCTTTTTCGACAACTTCTTGTTCTTTTCGTAAACACCTAGCTTCATAGCGCTGTTTAGCGTGTTGTCCTAATTCGTATTGCGTAGTGCCGTTTGCTATTGGTTCTGCGGTTAACAATACAATACAATCTACTGGACAAGGTGCAATGCAAAGCTCACAACCAGTACATTCAGCAGAAATAACTGTATGCATTTGTTTTGCCGCACCTAAAATGGCATCAACAGGACAGGCAACGATACATTTAACACAACCGATACAATCTTGCTCAATAATGAATGCCACTCTTTTTGCATTATGTTCGCCATATTGTGGATTTAGCGGCTTAGGATCTACCCCCAATAATGAAGCGAGAGCTATGATGCCATCGCTACCGCCTGGTGGACATTGATTAATATTGGCGGCGCCTGAAGCAATGGCAACTGAATAAGGCTTACAACCTTGAAAACTACATTGTCGGCATTGAGTCTGGGGCAGTATGTCATTTATTTGATCAATCAAGCTCGTGTCTGGCATCTCTAATAGTATCGCTATTTTATAATGCTGACTTCAAATTAAGCTCATGCAACTGCATATTAATCAACTTTAGTGTTGCTAAAATACCCGCAAATACTTGATTAGAATGCACTGCGCGTGTTTTTCGTAATTCTCCAGCGCAATCCCATGTAATCACGCACTCGGTTAATGCATTAGTATGGCCGCCGCGAGGGATTCTGACTTCATAATCAAACAAGGCTGGAACGCTATATTGATAAGCAGACATAACTTTATTGATAGCGACTATAAAAGCATCAAAACCTCCATTACCCGAACCTGCAGCCATATGTGTTGTACCCTGAACTTTAATTCTTATGCTCGCAGTTGATTCTAAATCAAGACCACTAGTAACAGAGCAATTTAGCAACTTAATATGTTGATAATCCTTAGTCTCAAGTACATCTGCAATTATGAAAGGTAAATCGTCTGTCGTAATTGCCTGTTTTGAATCACCTAGACTAACAATACGTTCTAATACTTTCTTTTGATTTTCTTCTGATAAATCTAGATCTAACTGTTCAAGATTTTTTTTCAATGAAGCTTTGCCACTCATTTTCCCTAATGCGTAACTGCGGATTCGTGAAAAGCGTTCTGGACCTAACTTAGTTTTATATAATCCGCCTTTCTGATCTCCATCGGCATGGATGCCTGCGGTTTGTGTAAAGACATCAGCACCAATAATCGGCGCATTAGCCGCAACCCGCTTTCCAGAAAAGTTTTCAACCATATTACTGATACGTACAATATAGCTTTCATCAATTGAAAGCTCTTTATGCATTTTATCGCGCAATACCACTGCGACTTCAGCTAAAGAAGCATTACCCGCTCTTTCACCAAGACAATTAACCGTACAATGTATCGAATTTACACCAGCACGAACAGCCGCCATAACATTAGCCGTTGCTAAACCATAATCATTATGGGGATGAAAATCAAATTGCAATTGGGGATAGCGATGACACATATCACTCAAATTATTAAAAACCTCATCAGGTGACAACACGCCTAATGTATCAGGTAGCATAAAATGACGTATACCGGTATGCTGCAAGCTTTCCATTAAAGCATAAACATAATCTGGGCTATTTTGATAACCATTAGACCAGTCCTCCAAATAAACATTAACCGCTAAACCTTTTTCTTGTGCGTAATTAACCGTTTTTAGTATGTCGGCGGTATGCTGAACCAAGGTTTTACCCAACTGTTCTCGGCAATGCTTTTCGCTGCCTTTAGTGAGTAAATTAATTACCTCACCACCCGTTTCTAAGATCCAATCTACACTTTTGGTATGATCAACAAAACCCAGAACTTCAACACAACCGTTGTAACCTTCCTTTCTAGCCCACTGATTGATATTAGTGACAGCTTCTTTTTCACCTTCTGAAACACGCGCTGAAGCAATCTCTATACGATCAACCCGAAGCGACTGTAGTAATGCCTTAGCAATAGTAATTTTTTCAGTAGGAGTAAAAGAAACGCCTTGCGTTTGCTCACCATCACGCAAAGTGGTATCCATCAATTGAATGGTTTTAGATTCTTTGGGCATGAGTGTCGTCTATATTGTGATTTTAGTTAATTAGATAATTTTAGTCGTTAACAAGCAATACTCGTAGTCAAAGCCAATATAGACGCAAAGAATAAAACTGAACAGGAAGAACTAATAGCCAGAATGGTTGACTGTGAAATTAAAGCACTAACCTAAGAGGCTATTAGTAGCGTAGGTTGGGTTGGCTATCGCCAGCCCAACCTACAGGAATTAAGCCCAAAGCCAAGGGTAATCTTGTTTATGTTGCTGTTCATACTCGGTGATTTTTGCTTCATGCTTCAAAGTGAGGCCAATGTCATCTAATCCACTTAGCAAGTTGCCCTTACGAAATGGATCTATTTCAAAGCTGAAACCATTACCAGCAGGTGTAATAACTTGCTGATTTTCTAAATCAATAACGAAGCGGACACCTTCGTTAGCGCTGATTTCCGCCATCAATTCATCTAATTGGTCTTTATTAACCTTTATCGCCAAGATGCCATTTTTAAAACAATTGTTATAAAAAATATCCGCATAGCTGGTTGAAATAATAGTATTAAAACCATAATCAGCAATGGCCCAAGGTGCATGCTCACGAGAAGATCCACAACCAAAGTTATCACCAGCTACTAGAATTTTCGCGCCTTTGAAAGCAGGCTTGTTTAGCTCAAACTCTGCATTATCTGAGCCGTCGTCATTAAATCGCCAGTCGTGGAATAAGTGCACGCCAAAGCCGCTGCGTTCAACTTTTTTTAGAAACTGCTTGGGGATAATCTGATCAGTATCAACATTGCTACGATCCATTAACGCAGCAATACTTTCATGTTTTTTATACGGTTCCATAATATTTCCGATTTTTAAAGTTTGCGTATGTCAACAAAATGACCTGCTGAAGCTGCCGCAGCGGCCATAGCGGGTGACACCAAATGCGTGCGACCGCCTTTGCCTTGTCGTCCTTCAAAATTACGGTTAGACGTAGAAGCACTACGTTGACCTTTAGTTAATTCATCACCATTCATCGCCAGACACATAGAGCATCCTGGATCACGCCATTCCCAACCAGCATCAATAAAAATCTTATCCAAACCTTCATCTTCGGCCTGCTGCTTAACATGATAAGAACCAGGTACAGCAATCGCAGTAACCCCTTCAGCTACCTTAGTGCCTTTAGCCACTTCTGCTGCAATCCTAAAGTCTTCTATACGACCATTCGTGCATGAGCCAATAAACACAAGATCAATAGCGATATCGGTTATTTTAGTGTTAGCGGTCAAGCCCATATAGGCCAATGCGCCTTCACAGGCTTTACGTTTTATTTCGTCAGTAAAGCTTTCTGGTGCAGGCACCAAACCATCCACACCCACCACTTGCTCAGGAGACGTGCCCCAAGAAACCTGCGGTGCAATATCGGAAGCATCTAATGTAACCGTTGTATCAAATACAGCACCATCATCACTAGGCAAACTTTTCCAATAAGTTAAAGCTTGATCCCAATGTTGTGCAGAAGGCGCAAACTCGCGACCTTTCAGATATTCGTAAGTTTTTTCATCAGGTGCGACCAATCCAGCTCTGGCACCCGCTTCAATTGCCATATTACACAAGGTCATCCGACCTTCCATAGACAGTTCACGAATCGCTTCACCAGTATATTCGATCACATGTCCTGTACCGCCCGCTGTGCCAATCTTTCCGGTAATGGCTAGAGCAATATCTTTAGCAGAGGCGTATTTAGATAATACGCCGTTAACTACGACCTGCATGGTTTTAGATTTTTGCTGCGGCAAAGTTTGCGTTGCCATCACATGCTCAACTTCAGATGTACCAATGCCGAACGCTAAGGCACCGAAAGCACCATGTGTTGCTGTGTGGCTGTCTCCGCAAACAACCACCATACCTGGATGAACAAAGCCATGCTCAGGCACAACGACATGAATAACCCCGTTATTAGGGTTTTTCATGTCATATAAATTCAAACCGTTTTCAAGGCAGTTTTCAGCCATTGTTTCAATTTGTTTACGTGCTATTGGATCTGCAATAGGCTGATCGCGATTTTTAGTGGGCACACAATGATCCATGGTAGCCAATATGCTATGAGGATTGCGTACCTTGCGCCCTGATAATCTAAGACCCTCAAAGGCTTGAGGACTAGTTACTTCGTGCATTAAATGGCGGTCAACATAAAGCAGAGGTGCTTGGCCAGCCGCATCAACTACCAGATGGCTGTCCCAGATCTTTTCGTACATGGTCTTTTTCATTGCGTATTCCAAAGCTGACATACGGGCTTTATAGCTGTCGTATGGCGAGTTATAAGGTCTTTCGAAAGCATAGTTAACTATGCGTTGTATAATATTATCGCCCAGAATAGCCTTTATTTGCAATTTTAACGGCTACTTAAATACCCACTGCTCTTCTTTGATGAAAAAAGTGGATAATGGAAGAGGTGAGGGGCTTTTTTTTTCCTAACAAAAAAGACTGGACTATGTTGGTTAAGCTAGCAAATTAATCAATATCTGCTCATAGATATCGCTCAAAATTTCCAAATCATCCAAGCTGACATGTTCATTAATTTTATGGATACTTTCATTCAATGGCCCCAACTCTATCACCTGCGCACCCGTTGGTGCTATAAAGCGACCGTCTGACGTCCCACCACCCGTATCATCTAAGGTCTCTAAACCAGTTACCGTTCTAATGGCAGCATGAGTAGCATCTATTAACGCACCTTTATTTGTCAAAAAAGGATTGCCGGATAAACGCCACTGTAAATCGTATTTAAATCCATATTTATCGAGGATAGCACAAGTGCGCTGTTTGATAGTTGCCACATCCAATTCAGTGCAAAAACGTAGGTTAAATTGTACTTCAGCAGTGCCCGGAATAATATTTTCAGCCCCAGTACCCGCATTGATATTAGATACTTGCAGGCTAGTCGGTGGAAAAAAATCATTACCTCTATCCCATACTTCTTCCGTCAATGCTTTTAAAGCAGGAGCAAAGCTGTGAATCGGATTTTCGGCCAATTCAGGATAAGCAACATGACCTTGAATACCGATAACCGTTAATTTTGCACACAAAGAGCCGCGCCTGCCGACACGGATCACATCACCTATTTTTTTATCGCTAGAGGGCTCACCCACTAAACACCAGTCGATCTTTTCCTGACGTTGTTCAAGTATATTTACCACTTTAACGACACCATTGGTGGCTATACCTTCTTCATCGCTGGTCATCATGACAGCAATTGAGCCTTGATGATTAGGATGATTGGCAACAAAGCGCTCAACGGCAGTAATAAAACTAGCGATACCGCCTTTCATATCCGCTGCACCACGTCCATAAAGCTTACCATCACGTATAGTCGGCTCAAAAGGCGGTGACAACCAAGCATCTAATGGACCCGGGGGCACGACATCAGTGTGTCCTAAAAAGGTAAACAACGGCGATTTATCGCCACGTCTAAGCCAAATATTTTGTGTATCATCAAAATTCAAACGTTCTGCTTTGAAGCCTAATTTAGTTAAGCGTTCAGCAAGCACATCCTGACAACCGGCATCTTCGGGCGTAACAGATGCCCGCTCGATAAGATCTTTAAGCAGCTCTAAGGTTTGACTCATAATAATTCGGTTTGGTAATGGTCGGCTTTAAAACCGATAATCAGTTGATCGCCCGTATCTAAAACGGGGCGTTTAATCAGAGTTGGTGTGCTTAACATCAATGAGATAGCTTTTTCCAAGGTCAGATCAGTTTGTTGATCGGTACTTAGTTGCCGCCAACTAGTGCTGCTACGGTTAAGCAGTAAACTCCAGTCTTTACGAGCAGTAAAATCAATTAGTTGAGCCAGCGTTAAACCATCTACTCTAAAATCATGAAACCGATAGACTATGCTGTTCTCATCTAACCACTGCCTCGCTTTTTTAACGGTATCGCAGTTTTTAATGCCGTAAAGTGTTTGCATAAAGGAGCTTATAATTGACTGGTCAATAACTCGTCTATACTAGGCAATTGTTTGTCAGTTTTACAACGGATTTTATACAGATCAACAAATTCCATAAAAGCTTGTTCGAGATCAGCCAGAATTTCTTCTTCGTTTTCACGTTCATTTTCAGGAACATCATCAGACTCTAAATATTCTCGTTGTAAATCCACTTCGCTATTTAAAGCTAGCGTGGCGTAAATGATGGCATTATTGGAAATAGATTCGTTCATAATTAATGGTTGGTTATAGTTAAAGAAATTTATTATGTATTAAGGGTTAGTTGTAGATAATTTTAAATCATAGTAACGAGTACTATTTCTGCTTGGTCAGAGCCATAAAAGAATAATCCGCTATTTTTATCGAAACCCAAGAGATTATTTTACATCTATTGATTCATTTAAAATCAATCTCCTTAATGACGTCCTGTATGACCAAAACCGCCTTCACCTCTATCAGTCATGGTAGTAAATTCTGCAACTAACTTCAGCGCAACTTGTACTACAGGCATAAACAATAATTGAGCAATCCTTTCACCAGGTTGAACAATATAATCAGCCAAACCATCATTATGCAAAATAACACCTATTTCACCGTGATAATCTGCATCAATAATACCCATACCCTGTCCAACTCGTATTTGGTTATTTAAACAAAGCCCGCTCCGACTCGCAACGACAGCCATTAAGCCAGGATCCTGAATATTTACAGCTAAACCAGTCGCTATCAGTTTATTTTTTCCGCCAGCAATGACGACAGGTGCATCAATACAAGCAACCAAATCCATACCTGCAGAACCCTCTGTCTTATATGAGGGTATACCGTATTCTTCAAGTAATGGATTAACTACTCTTGCTTCAATGAGTCTTTTCATCTATTTCACTCTTTAAATTGAATAGTATAACCCAGCCCGTAATATTCTTATGGTCAGCTAGTTAATTATGGCTCTATGTGAAATAGAGTGGGTAATCAAATTTTAGCTTCCCGCAAAGAAAGTAAATCATGTTGATAAAATTATTGATATTGCGATAGCCTCTGGCTCGCCGCTTAGCCAGCTGAATCTTACTATT
>CAIVGC010000156.1 GCA_903905335.1 uncultured Methylococcaceae bacterium | reverse complement strand
GTTTGATTAACAGTCACATTAATAAGATGCAAGGGTGCGCTGTTGGCCAAGCTTTGGGCATAGTAATCGTCCAAAGTGATGTCGTCATCGGCTAACACGTCTACGACGGCGGTATTGATATCATTGTTTTGCTGATGTCGATCGGGATTGCTAGCTCCCAAATAAGCTCTGGCTAAACGAGAGCTATACAGAGCATGTAATGAAGAGCGATTTAGGAAACTCCAATTTCTGCCGAATATCCAAGAAAAAATAAATAAAAACAATAAACTCAGCGCGCTCTGTAGTACAGGGATTTTTAAGTCAATTAAGCCTGTTATTGGATCAAGGACTGGAAAGTTCCATAACAAAGCATAACTAAAGGTGTCTAGGCTGATTAAAATCACTGCAATCACCAGAATACCCGCCAGCTGTCCAAGCCATGCCAAAGGGATTTCAAACGATTTTCCTTTTTGCATTGAGCTTAGTTTAGCGACTATGCGATCAACAAAGGGCACAATAACGCCGCTTGCCGCAAAGACGCTAGCCCAAATAAGGGCAATAGAATGAGAAAAGTCATAATGATTGCGAGCCATGATTAAAAAAATACTTTTTGCTAGCGTATCAATTAGCGCAAGCACCAATAAAACCAGTGTTAAGTTCAAGCCAAACTTCATGGAACTGGTTAACCAATGCCGTGCGTGATCGTCAAAGTAAATACTGTTGCCTGAAGCAGGCTCATGGTCTTTTTGTGCCGCTGTTAAATGGGCGCTTAGAAACTTAGATTCCGCAATCAGCCAATAGATAACCGTTAATAGGGATAAGCAAAAAGCTGCCTTCCATAGATAATCATGAGTTATTACGCTTAACGTCCCAGTTAAAACAACGGCTAGGGCTAAGCCGACTAAAGGTGAGATCCACAAGGTTTTGGATTGATCTTTGATATTATTTTTCAATTCCTGCAAGGAATGATTAGTGTGACTAACCATCCAATAAGCCCAGCCGGGTGGAATCGTAAACAAAATAACCGTAGCCATCGGCAACATTCGCCAATTGCTCCACCATAGCGTTATAGAATTGTCCGGTAGAAGGAAATCTAAAGTAGGAATAGTCGTGATATTAAAATAGGCGGCTAACACCTCTTGTAAACCATTAAACTCAAGCCAATGCAGCAGAAAGAATACCGACAAAGCCAAGCTGGCCATCACCACTTGGGTTGAGATCCAGTTGCGTAGTGTCAAGGCAATCGCTCTCAGTAAATCACCACCGCCATTAGGCGATAAATAGCGACCGTTCTCACGCAGCCATTTAATTTCATCGGATTGATTATTTTCAAGCACGGCTTCTACATCAGCCCTACGGGTATATAGTCGCCCCAAAAAAGCACCAAAATAGCCGCCACCCGACACTGTAGATAAATAATCAATCTTGTGGATTTTAGTTATGTCAGCGTTTAAATCGGTCAGTTTGGCAAGGGCCTGAAAAATACCCAGAGAAAAGGTAGCGCTACGAATGCCTCCTCCTGAAAGCGCAAAGCCGACTGTCGGAGTTTTTGGATCTAATCGTGGAAATTTTACTCTACGTTGTAAAATGAGCTCTTTTTCATGCTCTTGGATAGCCTTGTCATCATAAAAAATAGTCATGGTTTACCTCTATAAAAGTATGAACAGATTAAAGGATGAATTGAGTTGCGGTTATTAAAGGACCGTATGGTAGTTTCGAGCTGGGAACGCCAAGCCCCAGCTTGGCGCGATGATTGTGAAATCCCTGAGCTTGGGCGCAGCGCTCCCGGCGCATTAATTGAGTTACGCAAATGATGCGCCTGACGGCGCATCCTATACGCACCATCTCATGGTGTAATCTTGAACATCCTCAAATTAGGTTTATTTACAACTGCTTGCTAGTATAATGACCACGCCGCCAAAAGTTGTTAGCAAGTTGTTATTTCTTTGTTAGCATTGCCGATAACACGAATAACAACTAGAGAGTTCAATGATGGAACAGACTATAAGCTATGTGTTCGGGGTGTTTCGCTTGGATACTGCCGCTGAGATTTTGTGGAATGAACAGATGCCCGTCACTATAGCGCCCAAGACTTATCGTTTATTGTTATATTTTTTGCAAAACCCAGAGCGGCTGATCTCGCATGAGGAATTATTTAGTTCGGTGTGGGAGGGGCGGTTTGTTGATGATACCGCTATCCGGCTCGCTATTAATGCCCTACGCAAGGCTTTGCAAGATAACGTTAAGCAGCCGGACTATATTTCAACGGCTCACAAAAAGGGTTATCG
>CAIVGC010000155.1 GCA_903905335.1 uncultured Methylococcaceae bacterium | reverse complement strand
CCGCCCTCTGCGCCTTTTACTTGCTTGGTTAATTTATCAACCAACCAGATAAATCGTGGGTCATGCTGTAAGTCGTCATTATTAGCCAAGCCCACTAAGGCATAGCCATAACGTTCTCGCTCTGGAAAACCTTGGATAGTTTGCCTAGAGTTTCGAAATAAAATACGCCCCGTGCCATGATGATCTAGCAAAATATTAATCAACGATTGCCTTGCAGCAGTCGATTTTAATGGATCACTCAGATTTTTTAATAGATTATCGACATTATCATCTTTGAGTAAGCGCGTTAGACATTGCTTGTCTTGTTCATCTAAGGCTTGCTCTGCTAGTAATATTTTAGCTGCGTCGGCAACGGGCTCAAACAAGCGCTCTTCTTCGAGAAAAGCTGAAAAACTGTAGAAGCGATCAGGGTCGAGTAATCTTAAACGCGCAAAATGACTTTCTTTACCCAGTTGTTCAGGCGTGGCCGTCAATAAAATCAAACTAGGCGTACGTAAGCCTAGTTGTTCAACAAATTGATATTCAGGGCTAGAGTTTTGTTCACTCCATTTTAGATGATGAGCCTCATCTACAATGACCATATCCCAACCTGCTTGCAAAGCTTGCTGCTGCCTACGGGGATAATTAGAAAAAAACTGTTGGCTACACAGCACTAATTGTTCGCTTAAGAAGGGATTATTGTTATCAGCTAAATGGTCATCATCTTGCAAGCCATCATCATTAAGCTCTTCTAGGCAACGCTCTTCATCAAAGACACTAAAATGTAAGTTAAAACGTCTGAGCATTTCAACTAACCATTGGTGTAGAAGACTTTCAGGCACAATAATTAATACGCGATTAGTCAAACCATTAATCAATCTATGGTGAAGAATTAAGCCGGCTTCTATGGTTTTACCTAGCCCTACCTCATCCGCCAGCATAATGCGCGGCGCGGACCGATTGGCTGATTCTTGAGCAATATAGAGCTGATGAGGGATTAACGACACCCTGCCCCCTAATAAGCCTTTGACAGGCGATTGCTGGAGTTGTTGCAAGCGGCGTCTAGTTTCGTATCGTAATAAAAACCACGAGCTAGGATCAAGTTGACCGGTAAATAAGCGATCTTGAGGCTTATTAAACTGTATATGATGATTGAGTTCTATTTCCTCTAGCTGTAACTCTTGCCCTTCTTTGTTTTTTCCTACATAGATAATTAAGCCCTCAGCTTCGATTAAACTCGTCACTGTGAGTTTGTCTTCATCTATGGATTCAATGATATCGCCAACAGCAAATTTAACGCGGGTTAAGGGTGCGTTATCGCTGGCATAAATACGCCGTTCATCACTAGCTAAAAACAAGACCGTGATACGTTTGAAACTGACTTCGAGAATAAGACCTAAACCAAGTTCTGACTCGGTGTTACTAATCCAGCGTTGACCGGGGATAAAATCTGCCATTGATTAAACTGCCATTACACTTTTAAAAAGTTACCATTATAAACGTTACTAAAAAATTATTTTTGTTTTGCTATGTTTATATGCTTTAAACAGCGTCTCATCGGAAAATAAACGATTCAAAAAACTAATCTAACCTTCATTAATAAGCATGTATTTCTTACAAACAGTACCGCAAAACAGGTTAATTAGCCTTATGCTGTTGCCAATGTAAACTCTCCCATTCCCTTATCAAATCCGTCAAGCGTTCTTTATAAGGCGACGTTTGTAAGGCCTGCTGATAAGGCTTCCATTGTTTTAAGTCACTAAAAAACACCTGTTCAGTACGAAAATCAAATAGTGTCCTAACACCATTAGTAGCGACATGAGCAATTAATGTAGGCTGAGTTATACTTCCCACCCATTGAAAAACTGTTTTCTTGTCATTAAGCCATTGGTTTTTTAAACCTAGGGCAGAACGAATGGTGAGTTCAGCTACATCAATTTGGCCTATAGATTCATTAACGACGATATTGGGGTCGTTAATGATAAGGGGGATTTTTGTTTGTATGTCATCTAAAGCATGCCCATGCCCTAAAAAACCATCATCAAACAATGACTCACCATGATCCCCTAAAATAACTAGAGTGACATTATTAAGTAAGTGACGCTTTTTTAAGGACTCAAGAATCTTACTAACGGCCCAATCAGCATTCGCCATCGCATTCCAGTAAGTTGAACTAAGCTCATCTTTATTTTTTGCGTTAATATCGTATCTGGAGATAAGTTCTGCTACTAATAGCTTAGGCATTGTAGGATAAGCATAAGGAAAGTGTCCTGCTTGTATGTTGATGTAAAAAAACTGTGGTTTAGTAAAATCAACTTGATTTATTCGCGTATCAAATTGCTCAACGATACGTGCTTCGCTTAGACGTAAACTGCCTGCTTCTGTACTAGAAAACACGCGATCATCAATAGCGGTTCTTGCATCAAAATAAGAAATATCTTTCTGTTTCATGCCTGTATCTACCGAAACGGTACCGAAAGATTCATCTTGCCCTGAGATGATTGATAGTTGATAGCCGGCAGATTGTAAGAATTGGATTAAAGTAACTTTAGGATTATCCTCAACCAAGCTTCGATTAAATATCGCTTTAATAGAGGGTACGGTATAGCCAGCATGACTATAGGCGTAATTAATGGTTATCCCTTTTTCTGCAATAGCTTTTAACACCGGAGCAACTTGCTGACCATTCATTTTTTTTTCAATTAATTCGGCTCTAGCGCTTTCTAACACAATCAGTAGGATGTGCTTGCCTGTTTTTGGTGTTATCTCACTAAGCGTATCTTTTTCTACTGACTGAACAATGGCATCCCCTAATAAACCATCTTCATCTATACCGTTACCAGGAATATCAACAGCGCCAGGATAGACAGCTGCATCATAAATAGCTTTATCTTGAGGATAAGAAAAACTACCATAACCATCGAAGTCAATATCAGATAGCCTATCTAAACTCATACTGATGAGTCTAAATGACATTTTCTTTTCTAAGCCATACCTTAAAATGGCATTGTGGGAGATGTACCAAGTGAATATAGGCGTTAAAAATAGCATTATTATTAATAACTTTTTATAAGCCTTATGTCCGACACTATTTGCAGAAACACGTTGAATAAAAGATCTTTTTGATAAAAACTTTATAATAATAAATGCAATTACCATGGCAATGCCCATTAGGCCAATAAATAACGCGATTTCATTACTGGTGTAAAGTAACGCTTCTTTTATGCTCCCTCCCCCTAAGTTTTTAATGATTTGTAGATTAACTGTGTCATTAAAATAGGACAATAATTTAAATTTAACTAACAGCCACAGCGCAGAAAAAAAAACCACAAGGATGCTAAAGCTATAATAAATGGTCTGACCATGCTTTTTAAGCTTGTCTGCAATCAAAAACCACAGGCTTGCTAATAAGCTAATTAACGCTAGATCAAACCAGACTGAAATAATAAAAAAGTTTAGGCGTTCTTGGCTTGATTGATAAGAAAAAGGCTGTAAAAATCCGCCAGTAAAAAGATTATATTTGAAATGCAACAGTATTATTTCAAATACTTGTATAAATATAAGTACAATTAGCACCACAAGCAACCGACGATAGCTTGCAATAAAATCCTGTAGTTTATTAAATAACATGTTTAATTTCCCAGCTTACTTATGACTGTATGTGAACCTTAGTGAATAAATAGAGTACCTCCCTCAATATCTACAACCTATTATCCGTCGCTCAATTTTAAGCTTCAAAATAGCCTCAACTATATTGAAAACTCTAGATTTTATCCATCAGTTGATGTTATGCGTTGTGACGGTCATGTTTGCTTGCTGATATTGACGATAACGATTTCTAGCTAATGCTTTAGTGGCTTCACAATTATCGATTATTTCAAGTATGCGTTTAGTTTTTGAAATCTCTTCAGGATATTTTGACGATAAATTAAACAACAATCCTTGACTGTGTTCTGGTGCTTTAACTGAACCCATTAAAATAACTTTATCGCTACTGGGTGCTTGCCCTGTGTATATTTCATGGGGAATAAAACTACCTGCTCGGAAAGTCCAAAGCAGGTCGTCTAACAAGTGACTTTGTTCATCATTGTCAGTGAGTATATAACAGAATTGACCCTTGCGATAAGCTTTCTCGATTAGCTTACAAGCAAACAGGTAGCGCTCCTGTAATAATGCCGACGACAATATATAAAAGCTAACTTCAGCCATAGGCTCTGTTAAGCAAATACTGGCTTAATAAAGGTACTGGACGTCCTGTTGCGCCTTTATTATTCCCTGTACGCCATGCAGTACCAGCAATGTCAAGATGCGCCCAGTGAAAGTTCTCAGCAAAATGAGACAGAAAACAAGCGGCAGTAATCGTACCAGCATCTTTACCACCCACATTAGCTAAATCTGCAAAATTAGACTTAAGCTGCTCTTGATATTCATCCCATAAAGGTAAGCGCCATAAGCTATCGTTTGCCGTAATACTGGCCGCGATTAAGCTATCGCATAATTCATCATTATTACCTAATAAACCGCTAGGTACTCGACCGAGCGCAACTAAACAAGCGCCTGTTAAGGTGGCTAAATCAATGACAACATCGGGATTAAAGCGCTCAGCATAAGTTAAGGTGTCACAAAGCAGTAAACGCCCTTCTGCATCAGTGTTTAACACTTCAATAGTTTTGCCTGCCATACTGGTTAATATGTCACCTGGTTTATTAGCATCACCATCGGGCATATTTTCGGATGAAGGAACTAATCCGATAATATTTAACGGTAGTTGCATTTGAGCGGCTGCTAGTAAAGTACCTAGAACACTTGCACCGCCGCACATATCATATTTCATTTCATCCATGCCAGGAGCTTGCTTTAATGAGATACCGCCAGCATCAAAAGTAAGTCCTTTTCCGATCAATACGATAGGTTTACTGTTTTTGTCTCCACCTTGATAATTTAAAGTAATTAATTTGGCAGGTTGTCGACTTCCTCGAGATACTGACAAGAAAGCGCCCATACCCAACTTTTCCATATCAGCTTCTTCTAGAACACTAACATCTAACTTAGCATAAGCTTTACCTAATGCTAATGCCTGATCAGCCAGAAAGCTAGGAGTGCAAATATTACCCGGCAAATCCGCTAAATGTTTAGTCAAATTTATACCCTCAGCAATAGCCTTACCTTGTTGCAAGCCTTGCTCAGAAAGAGATAAATCTTGGTCTGTACTGGTAATAATTAGCTGTTTAATATTGAAATCAGTTTCTTTATTAGATTTGCAGGTCGTAAATTGGTAGACGGCATCATTAAACACTTCAATGATCTGCCTGGTTTTCCAAACGCTATCAACTTTAATTACAGCACAATCCGCTAGATTACAAACAACGGTACTTATAGGCGTCTTTTTTAAACTGTTAATAGAAGCAAGTAAGGCTTTACGAAAGTTTTTAGTTGTTAGAGGTTGGTTTTCACCTAAACCCACTAACAAAATACGAGCTATCGTGTTGCTAGGTACTGCATTTATTAAAACAGTTTCACCATTTTTTCCAGCTATGTCACCCCTTGCTATGATCTTTTTAAGCAGTTCTTGCGTACTTTCGTTAAGTGTCTTTGCTGATGCGCAAAGTTCTTGATCCTGATATACACCCAATATAAGACAATCACATGATAATTTATCTAATGGCAGGCTCTCTAAAGAATAATCCATATCTTAACTCGTAATAGTTGCATAAATAAAAAGCTCATAATCAATGGGAAAATAATTTCCCTACCAAGATAAGCCACTGATGCAGAATTATACAACCAATAAAACTGTAGTCGTGATTTTTTAAAAAGAAATGTCTGTAAGAATGAAAATATAGTCTAAATTTAAAATAAATCAGATTTAGTCTGGTTTATTTTTTTTTCTGCTATATAATAGCCAGCTTATCAAAGTTATCGATGCCTCGGTGGCGAAATTGGTAGACGCAAGGGACTTAAAATCCCTCGTTCGTAAGGACGTGCCGGTTCGACTCCGGCCCGAGGCACCAAACTTTAATAAGATAAAACAAGGACTTCGGTATTTATACCCAGTCCTTTTTTTATGCCTGTAATTTACAGATCAACCTCTGGTCAACTTTTAAAAGCAATCTATTCACATCTCTCAATAACACTTACTTAAACTTTAAGCGCAATAAATTCGGCATTGCACAGACCCAGATTAACTACACACCATACTTTCAAATAAACCTGAAAATACCCTATTTAGTTAAATAACGTTCGACATTACTGACTAGAAAGAAAATGTTGCACTCATCGCTGGCTTTAATCATGACAGTTTTGATCACACCTTGATAGAACGCCAAATATTGCTCATAACTTAAGTTTAAATGGAAACGTATAAGCTGAGCATTATCGGGCATTACCAGCATTCCTATATTTAGGTAATCACATATACTCGATCAATGCGATTGCTAATTAATAAGCCTCTATGAACTTTAACTGGGCAAGTCGCCATTCCAACAAGGACTGCCTGAATCTAGTTGCTATGGATGGCAATAAGGAGCATCTCAATAGCTTTATGATGAGTACTCTAAGCGAATGAAATGACGACCTAGGTATTTTCAATTATTTTTTAGTCATATAAAAATATAACGATTGACAATGAAGAACCATCTTATTCCCTTCTTTCTCAACTGCTGCACAGGTTTCCATTTTTGAACGGCCAGGTGCGGCCTGCTTAACTAACTTTCCGTCTTCCAACGAATAATTAAGTGTAGCGCGAATTGTCTCAGTTCGTGCATGAGCATCAGAATCTTGAGAAATGCCTTCTATGGTTCCATCACTTTTAAACGTCCAGGTACTGTTTAAACTTCTTGATTTACTACCGTCACTTTGAACAGACTCTTTATCAATTTGCCAAACACCTAAAAGCTCTGCTTGTGTTAAAGCAAAATCAGCAACTGATGAAAAAGAAAACAGCATCAAAGGAATGAAAAGTATTTTAGAGCGCATAGTAAAAACCTTGTGGGTTATTTTTAAATAAGCTTCATTGTAACACTGAAACTGCTGCACACTAGGAAAACCCTTATAGATCTTGTGTATTAGGTGAAAATCCAATGATTTCGAGATCGTGAGCGTCTAAATAAATACTTTTAGCTGTTTGGAGAGGCTGCCAGCTTGAGGCGGGGCAGTTTCAGCCCAGACAAAAGGTTCAGGGCGAAAGATTAAGTCTAGGAGGCTAACAACTTAAGGCGTTACAGATACAAGGCTTAACCCTTAACCTTTCGCCCTTTG
>CAIVGC010000154.1 GCA_903905335.1 uncultured Methylococcaceae bacterium | reverse complement strand
GCCTGGGATATTGAGCATATACGTGACAGAGTCTTAGATTTAATAACACATTACGCTGAGGGGAGCTTGGCTTTAAATGCCACAGGTGGCACTAAGCCTATGAGCATTGCCGCTTATGAGGTATTTCGTGACTTAGAGAAGCCAGTTTTTTATGTGCATCCTGAACAAGATCGGGTTATCTGGTTATATCCTACAGAGCAGGCGGGTCAAGATTTAGCGGATCGCATTAAATTACCTGAGTTCTTTCAGGCTTATGGGGCGACTATAACGGATCAAGGCGATAAGTTGGGTGTTCCAGCAACTTATCGAGAGCTGACCGAAGAAATTATTAATCGAATTGCCTATTATTCAAAAGCACTTGGCAGTATTAATTATTTGGCGCAACTAGCGACGGGGCGCTTAAGTGTTGAGCTTAATGCCCAACAAATGGGTGATAGGTTTTTAGCGGATTTAATCGCCTTGTTTTCGGTTAATAATCTAGTCAGGCTTGAAAAAGATAAACTGATATTTGCCAATGAAGCGGCTAGATTTTATGTTAATGGCGGTTGGTTTGAGCAACATGTTTATGGTCTGTGTCTTAATATAAAAAAACAAACGGGCATTCAAGATATCGGCCGTAGTGTGCAAGTGGATAGGCAGCATCAAAATACGCCCGTTAGAAATGAACTTGATGTTACTTTCTTAAAAGATAATCGCTTGTATATTATTGAATGCAAAACCAAGCGTTATAAAGCTAACGATCAAGCGGAGGGCGCAGATACGCTCTATAAGTTGGATACCCTAAAAGATTTGCTGGGTGGTTTACAAGCTAAAGCGATGTTGATTAGTTTTACGGAGTTGGGTGATTATGACAAGCAACGGGCAGGGGATTTAAATATATCACTTTGTTGCTATAAACAACTGCCGAAGCTTTCTGAATATCTACTTAGATGGATTAAGTAAAATGCTGGGTAGTAACTTATTATGTTTGATTTTTGTTACGCTATAGACAGTTACTGATAAATCTAGTCAAAACCTTGATATTGTTATAGCGCTGGGTTGAAAATTGATGGTGTCTTAACTTTCAACTTCTGAACTATGGTCTGTGATGCCGATTAAATCAAATTTGCTCTCAGTCCGCAGATGGCGTTATTAAAACTGACTTAGCTGTTCTTAAAGTAGGCTCAGTAACAATAAAATGGATGATTGGAATTTTGATTGCGGATTGATAGTAGTCTGGATTTTTATAAATCAATTCATCACTGCCTGTTAATCTAAGTCCTTATTTTCTTTCCAAATCGCAAACCATTCTGTCAAATCACGAGTTTCGCCTAGGCTGCTAAGGCGGCGATCAATGGTGTCGTGATTGCCCCACACGACTTCTGGGTAAGCACCTTCGGCCACACGAGCTTCTATGTCTTTACAGTACAAGCCTAGTTCGCGTTGGACATAAAAACCATAGGTACGGCAAGCAACTGGGCGGTGTTCGTAAACTCTACAAGCTCCCTTCGCTTGGTCTAGCATCGGGCAAGTGAGTGGGCGAGAAGTCTGCTGGGTTAAAGTAGCAATGCCTAGCTTAATATCCTCTAACTGATCTGGGGGAAGGGCGGCTAGCCCGATTTTTAGCCAGTCCCATTCTTCAGTAGTCAGTCTGGGTATGTCGGCCAGTCTTCGACAACAGCCATCGCAGCCTAAGCGGCAAAGCCAATCAAGATTATGATCGCTGATTGTTTTTACGCGCGCGGCTATATCTTCATGGAGCTGGGTAAGTGTGGTCATCTTCATAGCTGCGTTTTAAATATCTAACTGATGGTTTATTTGTTCCAAGGCATAATCGGTACGGTAGAAATGCTGTTGGCAGGCGCGCCATCAATCAGCTTGCGACTGATAGCCACATACACTAGGGTATTGCGTTTAGCGTCAAACATGCGGCTGACTTTAGTTTCTTTAAATAGCAGAGAGGTGTCTTCAGTAAAGGCCGTTTCTTCTGGAGGTAGTTTGCCGTTGATGATAATAGGGCCGACTTGGCGACAGGCAATAGAAAACTGTGAAGGATCTTCAGCAACGCCTAGAGTTCCAGCAATACCGCCGGTCTTGGCTTGACTGATATGACAAGAAACGCCTTGCACCTTGGGATCATCGAAAGCTTGTACACAGACTTTGTGGTTAGAGCCGATGAGTTTCCAGGTAGTGGTAATGCAGCCGATATCTTCGGCTTGTACAGTGGGTGCTAAAAAGGCTAATAATAAGGCGCAGTGTGCAATTGTTTTTTTCATAAAATCTCCATGGGTGGTTTTATACGGTTCTTTCACATCCATGTGACATAAATTCCGGTAATCCATGCCGGAATGACTTAATACTAAGGCTTTAGCGAGTTTTGAGCACAAAAGGCAATAGTACACAATGTTTATATTAGCGCTTAGGTCCCGCTTGACTAGCGCACTTAATGCATTGGCAAGTATAAGGTATTGCTGCTAAGCGTTCTTTGCTGATTGGTTCCGCACATGCTTCACAAATGCCATAATGACCGCTATCTATATTGGCGATAGCCAGTTTGATCTGGTCTATTTCAGCTCTGGCTGAATTACCTAAATGGTCTATAACTTCATTATTTTCATTTTGAGTTGCCTGTTCTGCAAAATCTTTTTCTAAAGGACTTTGATCGTGTCTGACATCATGAATGATGTTGTCTAGTCGGCTATTAAGTTCTTCTAATAGTGTGCTTAATACATTACGTGCGTCGTCATATTCTTTCATGTGATATTACTCCGAGCTTTGCTAATGGAGCCATTCTTAATACTAAAGACAAATGACTGGTATGGCTGACATGCTATCACACACTAGATGGACTAAGCAGTCTATCTGATGATACTAAGCTATGAACTAAGGTCGATATGGCGCTGTGGGTTCTAGTCTAGATAAGCAAACTTTGTGATAAAACCCTGCTATTTGATACACTATTAGCTTATAGACAACTATAGAGATGAATATGCCGATTACTTTAAAAGAGCTTGCTGATTTTTGTGGTGCCAAAATTGTTGGTGGAAATAGTTTAAGTGTGATTGATTCTGCTGCCGATATTACTTCAGCTCAATTAGGTCAGGTCACGCAATTAACGAATAGCAAGTATGCAAAGCATATTCAAAACTCCTGCGCTTCGGCTTGTTTTATTGCTGAAGGCTTTACTGTAGATAATATCCCTGAAAGCTTAGCCTTATTAGTTTGTGCTGATCCTGAAATGTGTTTCATCAAGGCTACCGAGTTTCTGCATCCTGCTACGACCTATCAAGCACAAATTGCCCCACAAGCCATACTTGAGTCCAATGTTAGTGTGGCTGATGATGTCTTTATTGGGCCTTATGCGGTTGTTGGTGCAAACACCAGCATAGGTAAAGGTAGTGCGATACTGGCAGGCGCTTATTTAGGTAAAAATGTCACTATTGGTGAAAATTGCCGAATTTATCCTTATGCTGTGATCTATGACGATGTAGTGCTAGGCAATAATGTCATTATTCATTCAGGCGCTATTATTGGTGCTGATGGCTTTGGTTACAAATTTAGAAATCATCAACATGTTAAAGTACCGCAAGTTGGTAATGTTGTTATTAATGATAATGTAGAAATAGGTGCTAATACTTGCGTAGACAGAGGCGCTTTAGGCAGTACTGTCATCGGCGCCGGTAGCAAGATCGATAATTTAGTACAGATCGGCCATAATAATAAAATTGGTAAGCATGTCATTATGTGTGGATTAACCGGCGTATCAGGTTCTTGTCAAATTGATGACTACGCGATATTGGCGGGCAGTTCAGGCATTGCAGATCATATCAATATCGGTACGGGTGCCGTCGTGATGGCGCGTTCTGGTGTGGCAGGTGATGTCAAAGCTGGAGCTCAGGTTTTTGGTAGTCCAGCAAAAGATAAAAAGACCGCCTATAAAGAGCAAATTGCTTTAAGTAAACTGCCAGAGCTACTAAAGAAAGTGAGGCTTTTGGAGGAAAAGATTGAGGCTTTAGAAAACAAGCCACTTTAGTCTATCTTGTAAATTAGCCTAGTGAGCAAGTGCGTAATGATCACCTTACAAAGTAAAAATTCAATTCGTTAGCGTAACAGATGACGAATAACCAACTAATATAGTAAACTATACTCTTACAAAACGGTTAAGCATAATGACAGCAACAGATAACGTTCATCTACACGAAATTAATAAATTTGGTTCAATGGCCGAACTTTGGTGGGATACTCAAGGTGAATTTAAAACCTTGCATGATATCAATCCACTGCGTCTAGAGTTTATTGAACGCTATGCAGAGGTTTCTGGTAAACGATTTGTTGATGTAGGTTGTGGTGGTGGCATTTTGACCGAAGGTTTAGCAAGACATGGAGCCGATGCCTTGGGTATCGATCTTAGTGCTGAACTGATAGATATTGCTGATTTGCATAGTTTAGAGTCGGGCGTTGATGCGCATTATCAAAAAATCAGTGTTGAAACCTTAGCCGAAGAACAACCTAGTAGTTTTGATCATGTAACATGTATGGAAATGCTAGAGCATGTTCCTGATCCAGGTTCTATCATTGCCGCTTGTGCAACTTTAGTAAAGCCGGGAGGTATGGTGTTTTTCTCTACACTTAACCGCCAACCTAAAGCTTACTTAATGGCCATTGTAGCTGCAGAATATTTGTTACGTATGCTGCCTAAAGGCACGCATGATTATAAAACGTTCATAAAGCCATCAGAACTAAGCAGTTCGGCGCGTGCAGCAGGTCTTGATTTACAGGCTATGATCGGTATTGAATACAATCCTTTTGATAAACGTTTTAGGCTGGGTAAAGATGTCGGCGTTAATTATATCGCTGCCTTTAAACGACCCGAATAAAGATGACGATGATGCCTTTAAAAGATAACGTTATTTTAATTACTGGTGCCGGTGGTGGCTTGGGTAAGACAGCTGCGTTAACATTGGCAAAAAATGGTGCACATATCATTTTGCTAGATAAAAATATCGCCAAGTTAGAAGCTGTTTACGATGCTATTCTGGCGGCAGATGCACCTGAGCCGATTATTTATCCTTTTGATCTGGCCGGTGCTAATGAAAATGACTATCAAGACTTAGCTGATAAAATTGCTGATGAATATGGTTCCTTACAGGGTTTATTGCACTCCGCCGTTGAATTTAGTTCATTTACGCCGATTTCTCAATTCAGCACTAAAGATTGGGGTCATACCTTAAATGTTAATTTGAACGCACCGTTTCTCTTAACTCGGGTATTGTTACCGGTATTGCAAAAAAGCCCAAAGGCTTCTATTGTTTTCACCTCTGATAGTGCTGCAAGAGTTCCTCATGCTTATTTAGGTGCGTACGGTGTTTCAAAAATAGCCTTAGAAGGTTTTGTGAAAATATTAGCAGATGAACTGGATTCTGCAGGTCACATTAGAGCTAATATTCTTATACCGGGTGCGGTAGATTCACCTTTAAGAAAGCGTGCTTATCCCGCAGAAGATAAAAGCAAATTACCCACTTTAGAATCACTAGCTCCGGCTTATTTATATTTATTCGGTAATCAAAGCCTAGCTGTAAACGGCCAAACCATTGATGCCCGCACCTTTCACTTATAATTTATTATTATGGCCGAACGAGAAAGTATAGTTTTAACTAGGGATGTCAATATTATTACTATCCCTGACGGCACTCCCGATACCTTAAGTAAAGGTGCATCGGTAACCGTGCACCAATCTTTGGGTAATAATTTTACAGTTATTACTGAATACGGCCATATGGTGCGTATTGCTGGGGCGGATGCCGATGCCTTAGGTATGGAAGCTCATCAACTGCATACCTTGGTTTCTGAAACTAGTGCTGAAGCGGTTGAGAAAAATTGCTGGGAAGTCATGAAAACGGTTTATGATCCAGAAATACCAGTGAATATTGTCGACCTTGGTCTAGTTTATTACTGTAACGTAAAAGAGATAGACGAGTACAGTAATTCTGTTCGAGTCATGATGACGCTTACGGCTCCAGGCTGCGGTATGGGGCCAGTTATCCAAGGAGACGTAGAAAAATGTATACGTGCTTTGCCAGGCGTTGCTAGTGTTGATGTTGAAGTGGTGCTTGATCCACCTTGGTCACGAGAAATGATGTCAGAGGTTGCTCAGTTGCAGTTGGGCTTGTTTTAGCTTAGGTAGCTGATGTTACGCAGCCATTCAGCTCTTTATAAAAAAACAAATAATGAGGTCGCTATCGCGACAATTGTTGTTTCGGGTTATCGCACCCGAAGGCGAGATACTTTCTTTTGCTCCGCCAAAAGAAAGTATCCAAAGAAAAGGCGGCTCGATTGCAGTTTCTTCTTGCGCTCCTCAGTTTTGTCGGGGGTCGGCAGAGAAGGCTTCTTGCCCTCCTGCCGCCGCGCGGCATCCATGCCGCGCCCCTTCGGGCTAATCCCAACAAAACCTGTGGTGCTCAGCGCGGCAAACGAGAGTAAACTGACGTTATTGCGTAACGTAGTTAGGTAAATTATTATTAGTCAGCCGTCTATTTCATAGGCCGTCAAATATCACTAGTCTTTTCAAGACTGGTGAGGTTAAAAATTGGCCACTTTAACAGACTCACCCCATAACTGAGTGATAACATGTTCGGGGTTAGCGCTGACACTATTGCTCCAAAAGTTGACGCTGGCAATTTCATTGCTGGTCGCCAACAAGCCTTGTTCAAATAATCGGCTTTTTAACTGGTTGGCCACTGCTGCGCCAGTATCAATTAATACAACGTCTTTACCTACCACCATCTGAATTAGCGGTTTTAAAAAGGGGTAATGTGTGCAGCCAAGCACGATGCTATCAGCGCCCTCATCTAATAAAGGCTGACAATATTGTTTAATCAATGCGAGCGTGCTGTCATGGCTTAATTCTCCTCGCTCTACGCATTCCACTAGTCCAACACAAGCTTGCGTCACCACTTTTACATTACGACCATAACTTTCCAACAATGCTGCAAACTGCGCACTTTGAAGTGTGCCGGTAGTGGCTAGCACGCCGATAATGCCAGACTTACTGGCTGCTGCCGCTGGTTTAACTGCCGGTTCCATACCGATAATGGGCAAGCGGTATTTATGCCGCATTTGATTAATAGCGGCAGCGGTGGCGGTATTACAAGCGACTACCAATGCCTTGGCGTCTTTAGCGATTAAAAATTCAGCGATTGCAAAACACCGTACTTGAATTTCGGCTGCACTTTTGTTGCCATAAGGAGCATGAGTGCTGTCGGCTACATAAAGCAGATGTTCGTTGGGTAGTAGACGGTGGATATGCTTTAAAACTGAAATACCACCCACACCCGAATCAAATACGGCGATTGGTCTAGCGTTAGTAGGATTAATATAGGTGTTCATTACTAGGTCAGCATTAGTTACACTGACAATATTATATACAGTTTGGTGCATAAGTTTTAGTTGGTACTTGGTCGCAAATTAGTACTATAAGAAATGCGTCATGGTCAATTGATTATATAAAATTTATATAGGTGCATTTAGTCAAGCTAGCTTACCGTTTTTAAGTTAAATTATAGTGATCTTAATTAAGCTGATAAAAATACTAGTGACCACTTTATTTCCTATCCCTAAAAATCATCCACAACGCTTTGTACTCCATAATGAAGTTCATGCCAGAGCACCTTTCAATCTTAATTTGCCGGTTAGGGCCAGTCATTTGGCGTTATTGCTTTCTAGTGATGAAAAGCTTCAAGAACGTCAGCACTTAATTTCACTTTGTGAAAGGTTTGGTGTTACACCGCCTACAAAAGATGCTGATCACTTCAGCGCTAATTTAACTTCTTTTCAGATACGTTGGGAACAACATGGTGAGTTTAGTACCTACAGTTTTTATGTACATGATACGCCAGAAGACCCTTTTGCCGATTCTGCGTTAAAAAAAGTCCCAGTGGATTGGTTGGCGCAATTAACAGGGCAAGTGATAGTGGCTACTCATGCCATCGTAGCTTCTCCTGAAGATATTAATTATCAAGAAGAGGATGTCGATTTAGCCTCATTATCGAATTATTTTTCTGGAAACCCGATTATCGGCTCTAAAGTAACTGGCGGAGCTGCTTCGGTATTTACTGATTTTCGTATCCATGTGGATGGTTTTAGTCGTTTCTTCATCATTAATCATGCCTTGCGTGCAGAGCAAGCAGGGCGCTTATTGCAGCGTTTATTTGAAATTGAAGTTTATCGGGTGATGGCCTTAATGGCTTTTCCCGTTGCACGCAAACTAAACCCCGCTTTAAATAAATCAGATCGTCAGCTCTATACCATTACCAATGCAATGACACGACCTGACCATAATGACGCAGAGTTACTGGATGAATTAACAACCTTAGCGGCTGAAGTTGAAAATCATATCTCTAGTAATCACTTTCGTTTTGCTGCAGCCAGTGCTTATTATCAGCTTGTTGATCAACGAGTTACGGATTTACGAGAAGTGCGCATTCAAGGTATACAAACCATAGGTGAATTTATTAAGCGTAGACTTGAGCCAGCTATTAATACTTGTGAATCGCTCTCATACCGTTTTACTTTATTATCGGAGCGAGTGAGTAATGCCAGCCAGTTATTACGCACGCGTGTCGATATTATTATTGAGCGCCAAAATCAAAGCTTGTTAACTTCGATGGCTTTGCGTGCAAAGATGCAGTTGAGAATGCAACAAATGGTTGAAGGTATCTCAATGGTCGCGATTACTTATTATGCGGCTAGCCTGACTGGAAAAATAGCTGAGACCTTACATGCTCTGGGTTGGAAGATAAAGCCTGAACTAGTAGAAGGGTTATCAATACCTTTTATTTTGATTATTATCGCGATAAGCTCTAAGCGGATACATAAGATTATTGCTAATACCACTGAGTAATCTGATAACTAGAATACTAGCAAAAATAAAGCCTTAGTTATGCCACTGAGCAATCATTTTCTTGCATTCAGCACGCCATAAGCAAGGTTCATTAGGATTACAATGACTGGATACATCACTATTGAAGCAATGGTCATGATACATGTTCATTTGAATGGCACGAATTAATTCATCTTTGTGGGTAAAGGTTTCGGGGCTTTTAACGCCGATAGATTTTGCTAAGCGTCGTAGACCTACCATGCTCATGCCGCCATCTTCGGTACTGATGATGAGATAACGCGTAATTAACATGTTAAAAAAGTCATGTTCTGCAAAAAGCCAGTCATCTAAATCAAAGCCTGATTCAAAGTTTCTATTCAGCGCTTTATAGTAAGCTGCTTCGGAAATCCATTGCCTCTGGTAAGTACAATCTGATGGCCTTTCTGTTGAACGATCTTTCATATTAGTTTCACCGTGATCTTTATTCTTAAATCCAATACTATTTATTGCCGTAGAGGTTGACTTAAAATAAACGCAAAAGTGCCATTAAAAAGTTAATATGATTAAAAATTTGTTTATTAGCATAATAATGGAGAAAAGTGCTAAATTCTCTGCTTATTTTTCTTGTTCGGCAGAATATCGGCTTGTCAAAAAAATGATAAAGAATTTAAATTAGAGGATATGGTCATTAAGATGATGATTCATCTACTGCTAATGAGAGAATTATGTCGTATCAGAAAACATAAGGATTATTCATATCTCGTTAAGTAATCAACCGTTACTTTAAGTAACGGTTGATTAAGTTGAGTGTCAATTCTCCAATGAAAATTGCTTCTAACTATGGAATAACTTCAATGCGGTTGGCAATATTTATTTAACTTTCAATAATCTCAGGTGCTTTTCTCGTTTCACCCTTACCTATTGTTAATAAATCCCAGACTAATAAGATAAATCCTGCAAAGGTTATGCCTCCAAAAAACAAGCGCCAATTCATCGCGCTTTGAAATGATGGGTGATTTTGAGCAGTAAAATACCCGCCCCATGTTGAGCCTTCAACTGCTCTCTCAATAAATGATTGTTCGTAACCCGCTATCAATAGCGCAATCGTCATACCGAGAACACCACCATTAAGTAAGCCTAAAGCCCATTTCCAACGCCAAGCATTTTGACTACCACCGCCCATCCAGACATCACCACGCCAATGTTGTATTGCCAAATAAAAAAAGGCAATGTTAATCGTCGCGTAAGCACCAAAAAAAGCTAAATGACCATGTGAGGCCGACCACTGCGTACCATGAGTAAACATGTTGATTTGTGGCAGGGTGTGCATAAAGCCCCAAACGCCTGCGCCAAAAAAGTTGCCAAAAGCTTGGGCGATAATCCAAGCTAATGCTGGGTGATTGCTGTTCTTAAAGGCGTGAGCACCTGAATCGTAAACGGCATGCACCACCATAGCAACCAATGGAATGGGTTCAAGGGCAGAGAAAAAACCACCGATGGTTAACCAGTATTCTGGCGTACCGATCCAAAAGTAATGATGTCCCAAACCTAAAATACCTGAACCGAACATCAAAGCAACTTCAATATACAGCCAGGTTTGTATGATTTTACGTCTGACACCCAGTAGTTTCATCAGTGACCAGGCCATAATGACACCAACCAGTACTTCCCAAGTAGCTTCAACCCATAAATGAATCACCCACCACCACCAGTATTGCTCATGGGTGATATTGGTCATATAAAACATGCCTGCGACATATAAACCGGCCAATGCCACCAAATCTAAGGTTAATACTCCAGCAATACCTGACCATTTGCCTTTACTGAAAGTGGCGACCACGTTATAGAAAAATATCAGCATGACTACCACAATACCGATGTCAGCCCAACGTGGCGCTTCTATATATTCACGACCTTCGTTTATAAACCAAAGGCTGGAATCCTTGCCGGGGCCAATTTGCACTAATAAATAAACAAGCACCACTACGGTGACAGCGCTAGTGAGTACCCAAAAGGCAATATTGCCCAGTTTTAGGCCGACAATTTCAGTGCCACTCTCATCTTCAAGAAACCAGTAAACACAGCCTATAAAGCCATATAACATCCATATGATCATGGCATTAATATGTATCATGCGATTAACACTAAAATCTAGGATTTCGTATAGAAAGCTCGGATAGATGAATTGTGTCGCAGCTAATAGTCCAAAAAGAATTTGCGCGAAGAACAAAATAACAGCAACCGTAAAGTATTTAACGGACAATTGCTGCCCATCACTCAAATTACTGCTATCTAATTGCACCCATGTTTTGAAATTATTCCGACAAACAAGTAATTTTTTACAAAATGCGTTCGTATTTTCCATGACTTTATTTAATCCATTTGTATTCATGCTTATTCCTCGGCATTAATGGTTTTAAAGTTATAAGGGAAGCCATTAGTATCAATACTCGACATCCACTTTAGAAAGGCAATAATACCTTTAGCTTCCTGTTCGGTAATCTTCAGATTTGGCATTTTTCGATTACTGCCAAAGGTGCGAGCGTTATTTTCAGGGTCCATTAGGAATTTAACCATCATATCTTCACGCAGTTCTTTGGAAATCCAACCCTTATCCAACCAAGCCTTAGTTAAGTCAGGTGCATAGTAAGCACCGTTACCCAATAGCGTATGACAATTCATACAGTTTTTTGTTTGCGTCGTTTTTTTGCCTAAGTCAACCAATTGTCTCGCTTCTTCATCAGTGAATTCTTTGCCGAATAAAAGCTCATTTTCGCCAATAACCGGCATGAATTTATGTGATGTTTTGTTATATTGATAATCAATTTTTTTGTTAATGACACTGTAAGCAGGTACACGTTCACTGCCTGCGCTGGTTTTACTTAATGAATCCATAGTCAATACCACTAAAATCAAAAATGATCCTGCAGTGACCCAGATTGCCATTTTTTTCCAGAATGATTCCGAAGCCCATAAGGGTATTTCATTCATCGTTTTTCCTCAGTAGTTGGGGTTAAATCGTCAGTATGTGTTTTAACACATAGATGCCAGATGCCTATCGGTGCAAAAAAATAACCAATCACCATCACTAAAGAAATGATCAGCCAATAGCCATGAAACTGTGCCGCCCGTGTTAATTCGGCCACTGACAGTATCAGCACGGCATAAGAAATATAAGCAGCAATTTTAATGCTGATTACGGGATTCACTTTAGACCAAGCAAACAGTAATGCGTAACTTGCACCTGCCAGTATGATTAAAGCGGATGAAAAAAATGTAATAAAGAAATCTTCTAAAGCGACAGGTTCAATCATAAGTGGTTAATCTGAATATTTGTTGTTAAAAAACGCAGCATCAACCTGCTCGCTGATAAAATTTAGGGATATTCTTTATTTTCAGTAATCAGATCCTCAATTACCCGTTCCTTATTGAATAGCAATAACGTGTTACCTATGAAGTAACACTTCACTTAAGAGCGTGCCGTCTAATTCTTTTAAAAATTGTTCATTAGCACGACCAAGTAATGAAGTTAGCTTACATTGCCCTTGTATGGGGCATACGCCTTGTTTTTTCGGGTTGAAGCATTCGACGATATGAAAATTTGCTTCCATTTGTCTAACAACTTCCCCGACACGAATTTGGTCAGCTGACTTAGATAAATATAAGCCACCATTTTTGCCTCGGATAGAGTGAATAAAGCCCTTTATACCAAGACTATGAACTACTTTAACTAAATGGTTGCGGGATATATTAAAAAAAGTAGATAGCTCAGTAATCGTTACGCGTTGATCTGCATGCATCGCCAAATAAATTAAAACTCTTAAAGAATAGTCGGTGTGAAGGGTCAGTTGCATAATTCTCAGCTATAAAATGTATTTGACATACATTTTATAGGAATTTATTATATATCAAAGTTGTATTTTAAATGCAACTTATATCCACTCAATTATAGTGGTTCAATTGTCTTCTAAAACATCGAGAAAAACATGACTGAAACAACTACGCTTTATGAGCAAATAGGCGGCGAAGCCGCTGTTAATGCAGCCGTTGATATTTTTTATCGAAAAGTGTTAACTGATCATCGAATTAATCGATTTTTTGATGGCGTTAATATGGCTCAGCAAGCTGCCAAACAAAAAGCCTTTTTAACAATGGCTTTTGGTGGTCCACATAACTATACCGGCGAAGACATGCGTAAAGGTCATGCTCATTTAGTTAAATTAGGTTTAGATGATAGTCACTTTGATGCGGTTATAGAAAATCTGGGCGCAACCTTGGTTGAACTTAATGTGCCACAGTCACTGATCGTGCAAGTGGCCGCTATCGGCGAAAGTACTCGCAATGATGTCTTAGGTCGCTAAATAAAGGTTGTGGGAATGTCGTTAAAAACAATTAAGTTAAATGATCGTGAAATAGCGTGTCAGGAGGATGATTCGGTTCTGGATGCGCTATTACGTGACAATATTGACATTCCCAACAATTGTAGGAGGGGTGTTTGTCAAAGCTGTATGATTCGTAGCCTAGATAATGCACCACCTGCTGCT
>CAIVGC010000153.1 GCA_903905335.1 uncultured Methylococcaceae bacterium | reverse complement strand
TGACCTCTGAAGCGTGACGGGTTTATAACCCCGTCACTCAGGTTTCGAAAGCTATTAAAACATCCAAACGTTTCGGTCGGGGTTGCAAACCCCGACCGGCATGAGTTATGCCAGAGTACCTAACAAATCTGATAAAATGATTTTAACGATAACATAAGTATTCACCTACCCTTTGAAAAAGAGGGGCAATACTTACACCATAACAATCTTATAAAAAACCATAGACAAATGACTAAAAAAGTAGCGTTAATAACCGGCATTACTGGACAAGATGGCTCTTACCTAGCAGAACTACTCCTTGAAAAAGGCTATGAAGTCCATGGCATCAAACGACGCACCTCTTTATTTAATACCCAACGAGTTGATCATATCTACCAAGACCCACACACGCCCAATCCCAAACTATATCTGCATTACGGCGACTTAACCGACAGCTCAAACTTAACGCGATTAATCAGCGAAATACAACCTGATGAAATCTACAATCTAGGCGCTATGAGCCATGTGGCGGTGTCGTTTGAATCACCCGAATACACTGCCGATGTTGATGGCATAGGCACCTTACGCTTACTCGAAGCCATACGTTTTTTAAAACTAGAAAAGAAAACCCGTTTTTATCAAGCCTCAACGTCAGAACTTTACGGTTTAGTACAAGAAACGCCACAAAAAGAAACCACGCCTTTTTACCCGCGCTCACCTTATGCCGTCGCCAAACTTTACGCGTACTGGATAACTGTCAACTACCGCGAAGCTTACAACCTGTTCGCCTGTAACGGCATCTTGTTTAACCATGAATCACCGCGTCGTGGCGAAACTTTTGTAACCCGCAAAATTACCCGTGGCCTTAGCAATATCAGCATGGGCTTAGAACAATGTTTATTCATGGGCAACATGGATTCTTTAAGAGACTGGGGCCATGCCAAAGACTTCGTGCGCATGCAATGGTTGATGCTGCAACAAGACCAACCTGAAGATTTTGTCATCGCTACCGGCGTGCAATATTCGGTTAGACAATTTATAGAAATCGCAGCACTAGAACTCGGTATCACCCTGCGCTGGCAAGGTACTGGCGTAGAAGAAATTGGCATTGTAGACCATATCAGCGGCAACAAAGCACCTGGCTTAAGCGCTGGCCAAACCATCATCGCCATTGATCCACGTTACTTTAGACCTGCAGAAGTCGAAACCTTATTAGGCGACCCAACTAAAGCCAAAGAAAAACTAGGCTGGACACCGCAAATTACCCTGCATGAAATGATCACCGAAATGGTCGCTTGCGATCATGAAGAAGCCAAAAAACATGCCCTACTAAAATCGCAAGGCTACTCTGTGTCCGTCAGCCGAGAATAAACACATGCTAACTAAAACCACCAAAATCTATCTTGCCGGCCATCGTGGTATGGTAGGCAGTGCCATTACTAAACAATTAAACGCCGCTGGCTTTCATAATCTAGTCACGCGCAGCCATGCGCAATTAGACTTAACCGACCAAGTCGCCGTACGCGACTTTATGCATCAAGAACAGCCCGAACTGGTCATTTTAGCGGCGGCTAAAGTGGGTGGCATACACGCCAACAACACTTATCCGGCTGAGTTTATTTATCAAAATTTAATGATGGAAGCCAATGTCATCCATCAAACTTGGGCGGTTGGTTGCCAACGCTTATTGTTTTTAGGTAGTTCATGCATCTATCCAAAAATGGCTGCACAACCTATGGCAGAAAGTGCCTTAGGCACCGGCGTCTTAGAGACCACTAACGAACCTTACGCTATCGCCAAAATTGCCGGCATCAAACTTTGCGAATCGTATAACCGTCAATAC
>CAIVGC010000152.1 GCA_903905335.1 uncultured Methylococcaceae bacterium | reverse complement strand
GCGAAAGCATCTTCAAACTTATGCTTTTCAACCGCCGTTACCGTGCCATCATGACTATGATCAAAAGGATTAAACACCGTTTTCACGGGTGCCGCTTTAGCCGATTTTTCTTTATCGTCTGAACAACCAACTACTAATAACGCCATTAGACTGACTGTCAACACAGAAAAACAAGATTTTTTTATAAATACAGGTGCTTTCATAAAGTTACATCGTAAAATTAAGAGTCTCAAGGATAAGATAATATGCTTGAACTGGTTATTCAAAAGAGGCAGAACTTTACCATTTTATTAAAACGCATTCTAGCTCTGTTTCTGTTGGCATTAAATAGACAAACTTTCCCACATCGCATCAACTTTACTAATCACCTCAGGTGACATGACCATAGGTCTACCCCACTCCCTGTTAGTTTCTCCAGGCCATTTATTAGTGGCATCAAAACCTACTTTAGAGCCTAGCCCTGATACAGGCGAGGCAAAATCAAGATAATCAATAGGCGTATTTTCCAAGATGGTTAAATCTCTAGCGGGGTCCATGCGAGTGGTAATCGCCCAAATCACATCTTGCCAATTACGGACATCAATATCTTCATCTACGACAATAACAAATTTGGTGTACATAAATTGGCGCAAATAAGACCAGGTACCCAGCATCACACGTTTGGCATGACCGGCGTATTGTTTTTTCATACTAATCACTGCCATACGGTAAGAACAGCCTTCGGGCGGCAAATAAAAGTCAACGATCTCAGGAAATTGTTTTTGTAAAATTGGCACGAACACCTCATTTAAGGCCACACCCAAAACAGCAGGTTCATCTGGTGGTCTGCCAGTAAAAGTGCTGTGATAAATGGGCGCGACTCGCTGGGTGATTCTTTCTATGGTAAATACCGGAAATTCGTCTACTTCATTGTAATAGCCGGTATGATCCCCAAACGGACCTTCTTTCGCAGTTTCGCCAGGATAAATAAAGCCTTCAAAAACGATTTCAGCACTAGCAGGCACTTGTAAATCATTGATCAAACAATTAGCAACTTCAGTTTTACTGCCTCGCAATAAACCGGCAAAAGCATATTCTGACAAGGTATCTGGCACGGGAGTGACAGCCGCTAAAATGGTGGCAGGATCAGCGCCCAAAGCCACAGAAACTGGAAACGGTTTACCCGGATAAGCCTTTTGCCATTCTCTAAAATCTAAAGCACCACCTCGATGCGCTAACCAACGCATGATGACTTTATTTTTTCCGATGACTTGTTGACGATAAATACCCAAATTTTGTCGGTCTTTATTTGGTCCTTTAGTAATCACTAACGGCCAAGTAATCAAAGGTGCCGCATCATCTGGCCAACAGGTTTGAATTGGATAAACGCTTAAGTCGATTTCGTCGCCCTCTCTAACCAACTCTTGGCAAGGGGGGGAACTCACCAATTTAGGAGCCATATTCAACACTTGTTTGAACACCGGAAACTTTTCCCACGCGTCTTTCATGCCTTTAGGCGGCTCTGGCTCTTTTAACATGGCCAAAAGTTCACCAATACCACGTAACTCAGTAACCGACTCAGCGCCCATACCCATAGCCACGCGCTTAGGCGTGCCAAATAAGTTAGCGAGCACAGGGATGTTATAACCAATAGGGTTTTCAAACAATAAGGCGGGGCCGCCTTGTTTTAAAGTACGATCACAAATCTCGGTCATTTCCAGATAAGGATCAACCGGCACCGTAATGCGTTTTAATTCGCCTTGTTTTTCTAGTTGCTTGATAAAGTCGCGTAAATCATGATATTTCATGCCGCAATTCCGCTGTGTCTGAGTAAAGCATCTATATTTGGTTGACGACCACGGAAATTGACAAACAAATCCATGGCATCTTGGCTGCCGCCTTGTTCCAATATCTGTGTCAAAAAGGCCTGTCCTGTTTCCCTGTCAAAAATTCCTTTTTCTTCGAATAAAGAAAAGGCATCACTAGACAATACTTCTGCCCATTTATAGCTGTAATAACCTGCCGCATACCCACCTGCAAAAATATGCGAAAAACTATGCGCAAAACGATTGAATTCGGGCGGCAACATCACTGCCACTTGCGCTCTTATTTGCGCTAAGGTTTCATAGATACGTCCACCTAGTTCAGGGTTATAGTCTTTGTGAATTCTAAAATCAAACAGACTAAACTCTAACTGCCTGACCATAATCATGCCGGCCTGAAAGTTTTTCGCCGCGAGCATTTTTTTAAACAGACTATCAGGTAAAACCTCACCGGTTTGATAATGCCCTGAAATCAAAGCCAGTGCTTCTTGCTCCCAACACCAGTTTTCCATGAATTGACTGGGCAGTTCAACCGCATCCCACTCCACGCCATTAATGCCAGAAACGCCTAAATGGTCAACTAAAGTGAGCATATGCTGTAGACCATGGCCAAATTCATGAAATAAGGTAATCACATCATCATGGGTGAGTAAGGCTGGTATATCGCCAGTAGGCGGGGCAAAATTACAGGTTAAATAAGCAACAGGGATCTGAATATCGCCGCCTTTATTTTTACGACCGACACAATCATCCATCCAAGCACCACCACGCTTTTTAGCGCGGGCATAAAGATCAATATAAAACTGTCCACGTAGCAAACCGTTTTCGTCATGGATTTGAAAAAAGCGCACATCGGCATGCCAAGTATCGAAATCTGTTATCTCGGTAATATTTAAGCCATAGAGTTTTTCTACCACAGCAAACAAGCCAGGTAAAACTCGACTAATCGGGAAGTAGGACTTCACCTCTTCTTGGGATAACTGATAATAATGCTGACGCATTTTTTCTGAAACGTAGCCTACATCCCAAGATTGTAAATCATCAATGCCGCAATACTGCCCGGCAAAATCACGTAACTCGGCTAGATCTTTGTGTGCTTGTGGTCCTGATTTTAGCGCTAAATCTTCCAGAAAATGTATGACATCATCGGGTTTATTAGCCATTTTGGTCGCCAACGATAATTCTGCATAATTGTTAAAGCCTAATAGCTGGGCTTTTTCATAACGCAACGACAAAATCTGCTCCATGAGTTCAGTGTTATCCCACTGTCCTGCCTGTGGGCCACGATCTGAAGCGCGAGTGGCGTAAGCCTCATAATGCTCACTACGCAAGGCTCGGTCATCAGCGTAAGTCATCACCGCTTGATAAGAAGGACTATGTAAAGTGATCATCCAGCCTTGTTGATCTTGGCTTTCAGCGGTCTGTTTAGCGCTGGCTTTTGCCGACTCTGGTAATCCCGCTAAATCATGTTCATCAGTGATGAGCTTAGACCAAGCATTCGTGGCATCGAGAAGATTTTCTTCATAGAGGCTAGCAAGCTTGGATAATTCCTGGCTAATGTCTTTATAGCGCAGTTTTTTGTCAGACTCCAAATCAACACCTGACAATTTAAAGTCTCTTAAAGCATTGTTAAGCACTTTCTGTTGAGCCGGCTCTAGCGTATTAAATTCATCACTATCGACCAGCATTTGGTAGGCATTACACAACTGTGCGTTTTGCCCCATTTCTGTAGAGTAAGCGCTAAGCATAGGTAAACAGGCGTTATAGGCTTCACGTAGTTCATCACTATTAACCACAGAATTTAAGTGGCTCACTGGAGACCAAGCTTTATTAAGCCTATCTTCAGCCTCTTCTAAGGGCTCAACCAAGTTATTCCAGGTATAGTGCGTGGTGGCTTGTAGTTGCTGATCAACAACGGCACGCGCCTCAGCCAATAGTTGGCTAATAGCAGGTTCAATGTGCTCAGGCTTAATCTCAGAAAATAAAGGCAAAACTGTGGTCGTTAATAAAGGATTCATAAGTAAGCGGATAATAGTTGACTGCGTTGATGCGTTTTATAACACAAAGAGAGATTTATTGACTAGGACAGACTGACTATTCAGTCTTTACTTTTTTTGTTGCGGATTATAATACACGGCTGTTTTTGATAAATGGTCGTGCCAGCCACGACTGTCTTTATCAATCAATATCCATAAATAACCTAAGCCGAAAAAACCCCAGGCAACGCTAGCGGTTGCAAAACGAACTAAGGCTTGACTCCAATCGAGTGTTTTTTGATCTTGCGTGAGCACTGTCAGCTTCCATGCCCGTAAACCTAAAGTTTGCCCACCATGCGTCCAAAACCAACCATAAAAAAAGAAACTCACAACGACTAAATAGATACGATAAATCAGTGCGTGCTGATCCGTGACCGCTAGGCCCGCAGTAAAAGGAAGTAAGAGTGCTGTTGCGAGGAATAAAACTGCAATTAGCAAAAAAAAATCATACAGCTGTGCCGCTAAACGCCGCCAAAAGCTAGGTGCAGAAAAGGTATCGCGCCCTAGCTTTTTCTGTTTATCTATTTTCGAGGACAATTAAGCTTTGAATAACGCTAGTTTTTGACCGAAATACATGCACATTGCCATTAAGGATCCCAGCATCACTAAAGAAAATAAGAATGGCGGCCTATGAAACAGAAGAATAAAAAAATCTGTTACAAAAATACTGGTTAATACTGGTTGGTCAATTAAGGCATTAAGAATCTTTTTGAACATAACTACACCGTCCGGTATGGAAATAATAACTGCGAAAATTTAAAAAATGGTTGCCTGATGTTTTATCTGTTTATTGTACAATCGGTACTTGTAAAAATCAGTAAACAGATTTTACTATATCTAAAAGGGTAATGTAAAAGAAAAGAAAAGAAGATTGATGGTAGGATACTCATATCTAATGATATGATTGCGCTATAACAGAAAACAAACAGGAATAACAACATTTTAAACTTTTTTAAAAAACTGATGACATCAACCAAAAGTAGCGTTGAACCAGTCACCACAAAAGTCAAAATCTATACGCGTTCTGAACACAATATTTCACGCCGCCAAATCAGTGATAACGCCCTAAAGGTTTTGTATAAACTACAAAAGGAAGGTTACGATGCCTACTTAGTAGGTGGCTGTGTGCGTGATTTATTATTAGGCCGAGAACCTAAAGACTTTGATGTAGTCACCAATGCCGAACCTGAAGACATTAAAAAAGTATTTCGTAACTGCCGACTCATAGGTCGTCGTTTTCGCTTAGCACATGTACATTTTGGTAGAGAAGTTATCGAAGTAGCTACCTTTAGAGGCGCAGGCGAAGCTAAAAATGATGAACAAGTCCTGAATAAAGAAGGGCGTTTATTGAGAGATAATGTCTATGGCACTATTGAAGAAGATGTTTGGCGCCGAGATTTTACTGTTAATGCACTTTATTACAACATCAAAGATTTTTCAGTAGTCGATTATGTAGGCGGTATGGCTGACCATAAAGCCGCGACACTGCGTTTAATCGGTGATCCAGAAACACGTTTTCGTGAAGATCCTGTTCGTATGCTACGAGCGGTGCGCTTTGCTGTTAAACTTGGCTTTAACTTGCATCCTGACTGTGAAGCCGCGATGCACCAAGTCGCCGAACTATTGTCGCGCATTCCCTCTGCCCGACTCTATGATGAAACATTAAAGTTATTCATGTTTGGCTATGCGTTGCAAACATTCGAAATGCTAAGACATTATGGACTTTTTCAAGTATTGTTTCCCTCTACAGAAAACTGTTTATCACTAGAAGAAAATGGCTTTCCACGCCTACTGCTAGCAAAAGCCTTAGCAAACTCCGATAACAGAATTACTGACGGCAAAACCGTAACGGCTTATTTTTTGTTTTCAGCATTTTTGTGGGAGTCCGTGCAGATTTTAGCCCAACAAAAAATGCGTAAAGGCGCAATTGAATTTCTCGCTTATCAAGAAGCCGCTAATGAAATTATTAGCAAGCAAGTTAAAAGTACTGCACTACCTAGACATATTACCTTAGCCATGCGAGAAGTATGGAGCCTACAACCTAAGTTTAATGCTCGCTATGGCTCGAAACCCAGTCGCTTAATCACTCATCCTCGCTTTAGAGCTGGTTATGACTTTCTATTGCTGCGTGCAGAAACTGGTGGCGCCGATCCTGAAGTCGCAGAATGGTGGGCGAAATATCAAAGCGCTGATGACAATGAACAACGTAAAATGACTCAGCCCCCTCGCAAAGGTGCAAATAGCAAACCTGCTCGTAAAAGAAACTATCGAAGCAAAGCTAAGGTAAGTCCTGTAGGTACCGAAGCTTAGTTAGATCACTTTTTACTGTTTTACGCTTCTCTTGTTACTCTAGGAATAACTATGAATCCTCCTGAAACGGCTATTGCATATATTGGCTTGGGTAGTAACCTTGCCGACCCTAGCTCTCAACTTAAATCTGCTCGCACAGCTATTCGTGCAATAACGGGCATACATGAATTAGCGTTCTCCAGTTTATACCATAGCTTACCTATGGGACCTCAAGACCAGCCCGACTATTTCAATGCGGTTATTGCCATAGAGACTACATTATTGCCAATGGTCTTATTACGAGCCTTACAAACCATTGAAAACGCTCAGGGTAGAATAAGAAAAACTGAACGATGGGGTGCTAGAACACTAGACTTAGATATCTTATTGTATAACGACCAAACCATCGACCTACCTGACCTGACCGTTCCCCATACCGGCATAGCTGAACGCTCTTTTGTTTTGTATCCCTTATTTGAAATTGCTCCGCACCTACAAGTGCCTGGCCATGGTGTTCTTGCCGATTTGCTTAGCCAGTGCCCTTTGGCTGGATTAAAACGACTCGACTAACATGAAGCAAATGACTCAAGACTGCACCCCAACGCCTTTAAGCATTAATAATTTACTGGCCATGAAGCAACGTGGCGAAAAAATAAGCTGCTTAACCGCTTATGATGCAAGCTTCAGCGCCTTAATTAACAAAGCAGGTATCGACGTTATATTGGTCGGTGACTCCTTAGGCATGGTTATTCAGGGACACCCAACCACACTACCTGTTTCTATTAGTGACATGATTTATCATACCCGTTGTGTTAGCCGCCAGCCTAATCAACGCGTATTTGTCATTGCTGACTTACCCTTTATGAGCTATTCCACGCCAATTATTGCGGCGGATAATGCAGCTAAACTCATACAACAAGGCTGCGCACAAATGGTAAAACTAGAAGGTGCTCGCATTGAAATAGTCCGCTTTTTAGTCGACCAGGGCATACCCGTTTGTGGTCACCTAGGATTGTTGCCGCAATTAATTAATCAATTGGGTAACTATCAGGTTCAAGGCAAAACACCTGCGGATGCAAAAAGAATCCTTATTGAAGCTCAGCAATTACAAGACGCTGGCGCCACACTACTGGTATTAGAATGTGTTCCCGCTGCACTGGCCAAAGAAATTAGCAGCCAACTCAAAATACCTGTCATTGGCATAGGTGCAGGTGTACATTGCGACGGTCAAGTACTGGTACTTTATGACATGCTTAATATAAGCATCACTAAACGCCCACGTTTTTCCAAAAACTTTATGCAAGAAGCGCCCTCTATTGAAGCTGCAATCAGCGCTTATCATCAGGCCGTTAAGCAAGCGCTATTCCCCAGTATCGAACATAGCTTTTAAATACCATGATTATCGTTAACAACATCTTAGATCTGCGTGCAACCATTAGCGCATGGAAGCAAAATGGACTCAGCGTCGCACTGGCCCCTACCATGGGCAACTTACATGCTGGCCACTTAAAACTAGTCAATAGTGCTAAGCAGAAAGCCGATAAAGTCGTAGTGAGTATTTTTGTTAACCCCACACAATTTGGCATCAATGAAGATTTTGCAAGCTATCCTCGTACTGAACAAGAAGATCAGCTAAAACTAGCGACCGAAAACACTGACTTATTATTCTTACCGACTATTACTGATATTTACAGCGCGAACGCGCTAACGACAGTGAAAGTTTCTGGCTTGTCAGACATTTATTGCGGTGCTTCCAGACCAGGTCACTTTAGCGGTGTTGCCACCATCGTTTGTAAATTATTTAATCTGGTACAGCCAGATATTGCCGTCTTTGGCTTAAAAGATTTTCAACAATTCACCGTCATAAAAACCATGATTAGGGATCTCAATATTCCTATTGAGCTACTGGGTGTAGATACCCAAAGAGAAAGCAATGGCTTAGCGATGAGCTCAAGAAACAACTACTTAACTGACATAGAAAGACAGCTTGCGCCCCAACTTTATGAAGCCTTAGGTATTGCCAAAACAGCCATTTTAGCAGGCCAGCACAGTTACGCGACTATTGAACAGCAAGCGAAACAATCACTAAAAAATACAGGCTTCACACCCGATTACTTTAGTATATGTAGCAGCCATGATTTATCTTCAGCAACAAAGCAAGATAAAGATATGGTCATATTGGCCGCAGCCAAACTAGGTACAACTCGTTTAATTGATAATATTTATTTTTCTTTATAAAAATAATCCACATTATGATTAAAAACATAGCCATACAGCAACAACCACCTATTAGTTTCAGTGATGCTTTCCGCTTCTGGCTCAAGCTTGGCTTTATCAGCTTTGGAGGACCTGCTGGACAAATCGCCATCATGCATCAAGAATTGGTTGAGCGAAGACGCTGGATTTCAGAACAGCGATTCCTACATGCACTCAATTACTGCATGTTATTGCCGGGACCTGAAGCACAACAACTAGCGATTTATCTAGGTTGGTTAATGCACCGAACTTGGGGCGGCGTGATCGCTGGACTCTTATTCATTTTGCCGTCACTGTTCTTGTTGATCTTACTCAGCTGGATTTATCTGAGCTATGGCCATCTTCCTGCCGTTGCTAGCTTACTTTATGGCATTAAACCTGCTGTTACCGCCATTGTGTTGTTTGCAGCGCATCGCATAGGCTCACGCGCCTTAAAAAATAGCCTGCTATGGCTAATAGCGGGACTCGCTTTCTTAGCCATCTTTGCCTTGCATACACCTTTCCCGTTAATTGTATTGATCGCCGCTAGCCTTGGCGCGATTGGGGGACGATTTTCTCCTAATAAGTTTGCTATGGGTGGCGGACATCATGCGGCCAAACATCACTATGGCCCTGCGCTTATTGATGACAATACGCCCATTCCAGAGCATGCGAAGTTTCGTTGGAGCCACTTATTTAAAATCATCGCGGTGGGTTTGTTTTTGTGGGCTAGCGTAATGAGTTATTTAACTATTCATTATGGCTGGAACGGTGCACTTACCCAGATGGGCTGGTTTTTTACCAAAGCAGCGCTACTGACTTTTGGTGGTGCCTATGCCGTACTGCCTTACGTCTATCAAGGTGCAGTAGATCATTACCATTGGCTAAGTGCTACCCAGATGATTGATGGTCTAGCTTTGGGCGAAACCACACCTGGCCCACTTATTATGATCGTCACTTTCGTTGGCTTTTTAGCCGGTTGGAGTCAATTACCCATTGCTTCATCAGCAACTCTAATATCAGGTCTGGCTGGAGCTATAGTGGTCACCTATTTCACTTTTCTGCCTAGCTTTCTGCTGATTCTGGCAGGCGGCCCTTTAGTAGAGTCGAGCAGAAACAATCTAAAATTTACCGCACCACTAACAGGGATTACTGCTGCCGTGGTTGGTGTTATTGTTAATCTTGCTGTGTTTTTTGCTTGGCATGTACTCTGGCCACAAGGCTTCGAAGGGACTTTCGATTTGACCGCCGCGCTAATAGGCATAAGCGCCTTACTAGCATTATTCAGATACAAAGTTGGGATTATTACGGTTATTATGATCAGCGGCCTAGCAGGACTATTACTGATGTTTGTTAAGCCTTGGTTAGTTCAGCAAGGTATGATTTAAATCTCCAACCTTAATAAACCGGGGTCACCGATGATTAATAATCCAGAACAATTATTTAAACAAATTAGCCAGGGTGTTTATGTCATTGGTGTCAGTGATGGCATCCGTCAAAATGCTTTTACGGCAGCGTGGGTGATGCAAGTTTCTTTTAAACCAGCCTTGCTAGCGATCAGCATTAACCCTCAAAGCACTTCTTATCAAATACTAAAAGCGGGCGGCATTTGCAGCGTTAATATTTTAAGCCAGCACCAAGCAGAGCTGGCCGAACATTTTGGTCAATCTGCTGCCGATAAAATGGCCGGCTATCAATGGCAATCGGGTGAAACCGGTGCGCCTATTTTATCGAAAAGCCTCGCTTATTTTGATTGCAAGGTGAGTCATTACGCCGAAGCTGGGGATCATATTATCGCTATTTGCGAGGTAGTAACTGCCGCACAACTCAACCAAGGCCAACCGTTGCTTTATAAGAGCACAGGTGACCTAGATGGTAGCAGTCAGCTTTATAAATAGCTGATGTTACGTAGCTATTTAACGGTTTAAGAAATCAGATAATGAGGTCGCTATCGCGACAATTGTTGTATCGGGTATTCGCACCCGAAGGCGAGATACTTTCTTTTGCTCCGCCAAAAGAAAGTATCCAAAGAAAAGGCGGCTCGATTGCCGCTTCTTCCTGCCCTCCTACCGCGGCGTGGCATCCATGCCGCTACCCTTCGGGCTAATCCCGACAAAACCTGCGGTGCTCAGCGCGGCAAACGAGTGTAAAGCGACGTTACTGCGAACATCAGCTATTATTTATAAAGCTGACTGCTACCATCTAGGTCACCTGTGCTCTTATAAAGCAACGGTTGGCCTTGGTTGAGTTGTGC
>CAIVGC010000151.1 GCA_903905335.1 uncultured Methylococcaceae bacterium | reverse complement strand
AGGCGAACAAATCGTCTCGTTGATTGTCGCCTGCTTTAAAAAAATTTAGAGATAGCTAGCTTTAAGTTAAGTTTTCAACTTTGATAAAATTGTCTGGCCGCGTTACTTTGTAAATGTCTAGCCCAGTTTTATAATGATTTGTAAACAACCAATAGGCCAGAGAAAAAAAGAAAAGCAGAAAATGCTTTGGCATAATTTTGATGGCTTATGCGTTTATAGAGTAGTTCGTTGGCGAGTAAATATACCAGCACACCAATCCCCACGTAACCTAGGTTATGCACCAGAGTTATACGTGCTTGTTCAGAACTGGAGATTAAGGTCATTAACTGAAACAGGGCGAATAAAATATAAGCGGCCGCGATAGTTACGCGGGCCGTATCTTTAGGATAGTTTTTTTGCTGGACGATTATGCTGAGCAAGGAGCCGCCCAGATTAGTTAAGCCATGAATAATTCCTGTCACTATCAGCCAGGTTTTTTCAAAGCGCGTGATGGTGTTGATGACCTTGTTTAAAGGTGCATAAAAATTTTTTACAGCAAAAAGAAATAGCAATAACGCAATGAATGGGCTTAAGTTTTTTCCGCTATTTAGTGCGATGAATAAAAATAGTATGATGAAAGGTAGAGTATAAATGCAAATGCCGCGTATGAAACTCATGTCTATCAGGCGGTGATCTTTGATGATCTGCGACAGACTAATGCCCATGGATATGGGTAGCAAGATGGAAAGTATATCCGGAAAGCTATAGCCACAAATTAATAAAATAGGCGTTCCGAACAGCAAAACGCCTACACCAAAAATAGATTGTAGGATAGAGGCGAGTATAACGCCCAGCAGGATATTGATATCTAATGAAAGCAGGTTCATGGGCTTTGATCTCTTGTGCTCATTATGATGTTTAGCTGGAGTATCCCATGGCTTGTGCAATGTCATTTAGACTGGGCAAGACCCGCTCAATGCGCGCTCGGTGTGTGGAATCCAGCCATTTATCGAGACGAATTTCAAACTGAGAATCATAGGGTTTACTTAATAAATTAACGGCGTGTTTTTCAATACCACCGCCAAAACTAAGGCCTAATTGCTGGAATAAACTGCGCAGTTCAGTGACAGGATTGTTAACTATATCTTCATAGAAAACTTCAAACCATTGTGAGACAGGTATGTTTTTCTTGGCTTCCAGCAATGCTGTATGTATAGAGCGATATTGATAGGCGCAGACCTCTTCAACGCTGGCTTGTTGGTACTCACGCCAGCCATCCGGTAGAAAAAAACACCAATGCGTGTATACGCCTGCATCTACAGCGATTTTATCGGGCAATGCTTTAGACCATTTCGCGAATCGTTCAGGTTTTTTCCAGCCTTCAATCATGGAATTAAGCGTGTCTCCAGGACTGCGCTTGATGTAAACAAAGGTCGCATCAGGAAATAGTGCATGCAAATAAGGCACAGCCAAGCCAAGTTGGTTGTTTTTGTCTACGAACCTTGTTTTTCCGGTATGTGCGTAGAAGTAGCGCGTGATGGTGTCGCGGTCATGCTGGCTGGCGTCATCAGCAGTCAGGGTATGCGTATCCCAGTTTTTATCGGCTGGATGATGCAAACTATCCCATATGGAATATATCTCACGCTGCAAGCTGCCAATTTCTGAAGACTCTGATAAGGTTTTATAAAGCATCTGGGTGCCACTACGACTACTGCTTACTATAAATATAGGGCGGTCTGCCACAGGTCTCGCATAGTCCCACCAAGCACCACGGATCTTTATCAAGGTGTTATAGGCATGATGACGGATGGTTTTAGTAACTTTTAGCCAAAATTGATTCATAGCGTAATTCCTTATAAGAATAAATATAGTTATTCATGAAATACAGGTTGGCCAGACTTAATGGCAGCCGCCAGCATGTCTTGCACCATGTCGCGTATATACCAATCCGGCAGTTTTTCTCCGTTTTGCAAGGCATCGCGTACTGCCGAACCACTGATAGGTAGTACGTCCTCATGGTCGGTATTTTGATAGTGGCCAGTTTTTGGGTTGTAACCTATGGCATCAAAAAATACCGGCGTAATGCCTATATCACTGAGCTTATCGAAGAGTGAGGTATAGTCCTCAGGCTGATAATAATCACCTACACCGGAGTGATCGCGGCCGACGATAAAGTGACTGCAACCCATATTCTTACGGCATAGAGCGCTAAATACGGCTTCTCTTGGGCCGCAATATCTTGGATAAACGGCGAGTGAGCCCAATAAGGCCTTGCCGCTAGGATAAATACCAAAATCCAAGGACATCTGATAGCTTTTAAGGATAGGGTTAGGCAGAAAATCGCCTTGTTTTTTGGGGCCGATGACGGGATTGAGGAATAAACCGTCGGCATTGGTCTGGCGCAAGGCTTCTAGCTGTATGTACTCATGTGCCTGATGAATCACATTGCGGCCATGAAAACCCACTACTTTGCTCCAACCTTTGTGAGCAAAAATAAAGCGGCTTTGCTGCGGAGTCAATGCGTATTCCTGAAATAATGATGGTCTATCGATAATGAGGGTAACTGTTCCTGCAATAAACCATTTGCCTTGTTTCAGTAACTGAGCAACACCGGGATGCTCTAACGATGCGGTTCCGAACCAACGTTGCGCAAGGTTTTCTAAATTTAAACTATAAATTTCGCTAATATCGAGTAGCGCATGAACTTCACCATCAGTGTCACATAAGGCAATACGCTCACCTGCGGTTATTGCTTTGATTTGAGGCTCATGGCATTGCAGTAGCATGGGCATAGGCCAAGCAATACCGTTAGGCAAGCGATGATGGTCTAGTACGTTGGTTAGCGTTTTTTGAGTCATGAAGCCCGTGAGTGGAGAATAGGTTCCCATCCCGATTTGCTGACAATCTAACAACTGGTTATCAGATAATACTAGTTTTTTTAGCTCAGCCATATTGGGTAAACTGGCTGTTTCGATTAGATTCTGAATTAAGGTGCCGCCATGCGCTTCTATCAATAAAGACAGTGGATCGGTAGGTAGATAATCAGCATAAGCCTTGGGCATGTTGGTGCACTGTTCATGTAAAATAGTGTATTCATGAATGAGTTTGACGATCATGGCTACACAGCCAATAGGGTCAGCGCCGATAGCGGTTTCTGCCGCTAGCACCAAGCCATCAGCCCCATCTAGCAAGGTGTTGATAACATCATTGACTTCCGCTCGCGTGGGTTTAGGCGAGACTATCATAGATTCGAGTAAATTAGTCGCTACATAAACCTTACGGTTTAAAGCTCGACCTCGGGCGATAATCATTTTTTGTAGGCGAGGAATCCGCTCAATTGGCTCTTGGCGAGAAAGATCGCCACGATCAATTAACAGTGCATCGGATTTTTCAGCGATTTCGTCCAGATTAATTAAAGCATTGCGACATTCTATTTTTGAAATCAAAAAAACATCAGGGCCCACTAACGCGCGTACCGCATCGACATCCGAGCCACGATTAGCGAAAGATAGCGCTACATGTTTAATACCGACAGTCCGTCCATATTCAAGGGCGGCGATGTCTTTAGCAGTGAGTGTGTCCAAAGGAATGTCACGCTCTACGGTCACTGCTTTATTTTGTCCGATGATGCCACCATGCATTACTCGCATAGTCGCTTTTTCTTCATCTTTTGCGATGACTTGTACTAGTACTGCATTGAAATCGATACTTATAAAGTCGCCAACTTCCAGCTTTTCAACTACGTCTTCTGGATAAAGATTGAAGTTAAAAGCATCGCCTGGTACCCGTAAACTGTGGGCATGTACAATGCTGTTTTCACGGACTGCAATTTCGCCATTGCGCATATCGCCGGTGCGAACTTGTGCGCCTTCTGTGTCCAGACCAATTGGCACCGAACTTTGGCTTCTAATATAGTTAATGATGGTAGGCAGGTCTTGAAGCTTGGTATGTGAAAGATTAATGCGGAACAAGCTAACGCCTAGTTCCTCTAGTCTTGCTATGACTTTGTCATTAAGTGATGCTGGACCCAATGTACATAAAATTTCTTTATTGAACAGATTCATTTTTTCCTCTGCGAGTTTTTTGTTGTTAATGTGGGTGGTTTTTTCTACGGCTAGGTTCAATCGCTATAAGATGTAACTAGGTAAGTCGGTACATCAATAAAATCACATATATGGCACTAAATCAATAGCTTAGATGCTGGTGTGCAAAAATGAGTAATACCGTTTGGTGTTATACCTTCAATCAGATAAATGCTGCCAAGTAGTTGGTGAGAGCTAGGTGTCAATGCTATTGAGTAATAGCTAATGGTTAATATTATTTTTTAGTGGCTAAGGTGACGTGTTTTTTGATAGCTGCACAGACTATAACTTAGTTTTTAGGTAAAGAAAACAAAGAATTTAAAGTATGTCTAGTTTAGCAACAAACAGAGCTTAAGAATTATTGTCGTTAAGCTATAAGGTCAGTTTTATTAGTAGATAAGGCGTAATTTTAACTTAAGTTATCAAGCTTTTATCTTAAGGTGTTTCATTTTTGATTACCTGCATTAGCCAGAAACTTTAAGCCATAAGATGGCTAGCTTGTTGATAAAAAAATAGCTAAATATATTTAACGGATAGCTTAAGCTTTAATAAAGAAATTAGTAGTCATACTTATTTTTCCACTTAGAAAAAACGGCTACCAACTTAAAGCGGGACAGCTTCAGCGCAGACGAAGGGCTCAGGGCGAAAGACTAAGCCTAGGAGGCTAGCAACTTAAGGCGTGACAGGTACTAGACTTAACCCTT
>CAIVGC010000150.1 GCA_903905335.1 uncultured Methylococcaceae bacterium | reverse complement strand
ATATATGACGTTCAATCGCTTTATTAGATCGTGCGCTTTTATTTTCTTCTAATGTTTGCAACTCATCTAATCGTCGTAAAAACAGTAAATATGTGATTTGCTCTATAACAGATAATGGATTTGAAATTCCACCTGTCCAAAAGCTGTTCCAACCAGCATCTTTGAAAAGGATATCGTCTATATTCTTAAAGGTCTGTTCAAACAAAATGGCTATCCTTGGTCTGGGGAGATTTGGACTTGAATCGTAATGACTCTAATGGTACCAGATAACCGCAGTAACAGTATGTTTGTATAGGGCAAGCCAAGCTAAATCAAGCTACCACCATAGTTTTATTGCTTTGGAGCGATTGTAATTTGCAGATTCTGGTAGAGACCATAATATATGTCACGAACTTATATTTCATCGGTCTTTATATGGTAATGTTCCCGCAACAATTAACAGTTACAGTGACTAAAACTTAATTAATAGGTGAGTGTGAGATGAGTGTTGCAGATACTGTTTTCCCTTGGATAATTTTGGCATTATTTATTGCTACCACCTTTGCTGGCTACTACTTTGGCAGTAAGCACAGAGATTGAATTAGAAAATTATCCAAAGGTCACAGTAATCCCAGTAAAGATGGAACAATCGACTATCAAGGAATATTGTCTGAAAGTTAAAGCGTATATTGTATTTCGGCTTTATTCGCCAGTGCTACTTTTGACTGGTTGTTTACCACCCACTCCTGACAATTACGAATGTGGTATGCCTGCAATTGCACCTTATGGGTATGTTTTGACTACACCTGCTTATGTTACCCCGATTGCCCGACCTGTTGGGGTTGCAGTAGTTGCTCCAATTGGATTGCCAGCAGAAACTAATTGGAGATGGGCTTATCATCCTAAACTGGGCTGGGGTTGGTATCATCTTTATATATGGATGTGCTTTGTTGGCATTAAGGCTACTCAAAGGAAAGCAATCGCCTATCACTGCTAACATTATGCTAGCAGTGATAGTTTTTTAAATTACAACTTGGATGGGCGTTACTTTTTCTGGCATTGAATCACAATACTGATTTATTTCTCTAAACCCGTTAGATTCAATGTATTTAATGAAGCGCTCGAACGATACGTCATTGATAAATGATTTTACCGCTTTCTGACTGTCTAACTCTTCTTTCCTATCGACCATGAATTCGCTAGATTTCATAATTTTCTATCTCCTTTAAGGTATTTATCCAAAACTAAACGACAACTAATAAGGAAGCCACTCGTTTCATGTTATGTCTCTTTTATATTACTTGGGTTCTAAAAAATAATAGGTAGCTTTGAAGGTAGTAATGGGGCAATAAGAATAGAGATTGAATTAGGTAAGCAACCCAACGATTCGATTGAATCACTATTTAGAGGATAGTCTATGAATCACTGGGTTTTGCCTATAACGGCTAATTTTGCCGTTATATTGTATTTATCGTAAGCTCAATTGAACTTAAAGTATTCTTCTTAAATGTAGTTGTTGTAATTGGTGGCATAACTGTGCAGATAACATCATCTACGTTACTTAATCCAAAAGATTCAAGTTCATCAATGAAATAATCTAATGCCATTTGTCCTTCTAAATCGTCCTGTATGTCTTGCTTCCTAATAAATTCATGTGACAGCATTGGTTTTTCTCCTCTATAAAGGTATTTAGTCAGAAACCTACCCTACCAACCCTTTAATTGCTTTTTACCCAATGCCCAATAGGGATTGCCAGTATGTTTTCTCATTGCTGCTTCAAGTTCTTTTTTCATAGCATCACTGATATTTTCTTTGAAAATCACTGCATCGTGGATATTCGCTAATAGGGTTAAATTACTTTCTGATGCTACCTTGCGGACCACATTCATCACATCTGTCTCTGCGTGTTGAAATAAATATGACAAAATCTTTTTGCTGTTTTTGCGGTCTGTCTTTGTGCGTAATTTTGGGTATGCAAATATTTCTGGTTGATTTTGTTTGGCATCAGCAAGAATAAAGGTATCTAATTCCTTTTGTTCGTTCAAGAATCCAGAAACATGTCCACACTTATTGAATCGTTGTAATTCTTGCTTATCTGTAAATATCTTTGCAAGTGCGGGTACTTGTGATTTACCAAACTTATCAACAAAGCCATATACCGTTAGTCTCGCCCCAAAGTTCAATGCTGTTAGTGCTTCTTTAATCAATGAAGTCTGCTCAACATCATCAAGTTGGCTATTAATAAATACACTTGATTTAATAGGATTGATTATTTCTTCCTTGAAATGCACATATCCATAACTAAGCAAGAATGCATCAACAACAGCAGCAGCAGTGCCATCCTTTTTCGAATCTAAATATTTTTGGGCATACCCCAGTTTCCAAGTCACCACACAGCTACGAATATCGTATTCCCAGCAATCACCGAGAACTGGTGCTCGTAACTCCTTTTTGATATTTTGAATACTTATTCCAGAATAGTACTTTCTACCAAAAATACTGGGCGGGTCTAATTTCTTTTGTGGGTAACAACCATTATTGTGTTTAGCACAATCATAGATTAGAACAGCCCTAATTAAATTCTGATATTCTTTTGATTTAAGCGATTTACAATTTAAAGCCAAGCTCTGTATGTACTTCTCCAATGAAATTAAATCAACACGCAATAAGTCGTATGTATCAGTAATTTGTTGGTCGTTTAATTTTGAATATTTAGGAAAACGAAGCCCAAAAGTCTCTTCGGGTGTTGCCGATGAAAGGTCAATTTTTAGTTTAACCCAATCAGTCAATTTAACCATTGAATATTCTTTTGTAAAGCGGGTTCCTCTGGTAAGGGTTCTAACTAATTCATAATTGTTTTCTCTTAACCATTCGTGAATTTTCTTTTTATTTGGGCCAATAGCACCGCCATAATCACGCAATCTTTTCAAAGGAATTCTATATATACCTTTTTTGATATGATAATTGGAAACTCCACGGCTTAATTCATCTAATAGTAAACCTGCTAATTCTTTGGTATATTTTTCTATACCCTTTGCACAATTACTCCTAGGAAAAGCATCTTTCAATGCCTTGATTACTTCGTCCCTTACTTCTTTCTTAATGACTAATTTTATCATGGTCCATCCTTTATAAAAGTCCCCTGTATATGATAATTAATAATAAATTTAATAGATGACATACCTATTTATGTCATACCTAATGAGTTAGGAATTAAATGAGTAATTGCTGTTAAGAGAAAAGAAATTAAGGAGTTCT
>CAIVGC010000149.1 GCA_903905335.1 uncultured Methylococcaceae bacterium | reverse complement strand
TTGGTGGAGGCGGGGGGAATTGAACCCCCGTCCGCAAGCACTCCGCCTTAAGGTCTACATGCTTATCTCGTCTTTAATTTAGCCAATGATCACCCGTCGAGCCAAGAAAATCACCAGCGATTCCGTTAGGTTTTAGCGCATCCACACCGGACGGATTTCAGCGCGATCTTATGTAAATGACCTCTGAGCGCTCGGCGAACCGAACTCCACCCGCATAAGCACAGATGGTCAAAGGAATGGTGCTGTGTTTAAGCAGCTAGAGCCATTGAGTAGTTTTCGTCATTTGCGAATACTTAGTTTCTGTAGGTTTTACGAGGTGTACAGTCCTCGGCATGCACTTAAGGTTTTGCTACCCACGTCGAAGCCATGTCGCCCCCAAGTAGTTTCACGAACTGTATGATATAGCCCGCATTAATAAGTTCAATAGCGCTAATAAAATTTATTAGCGCAGTAACTTATTTAGATAACAGTTACATTTTCAGCTTGAGGACCTTTTTGTCCTTGAGTTACGCTGAATTGTACTTTTTGGCCTTCATCTAATGATTTGTAACCACCAGAATTATTGATTTGTTGAAAATGTACGAATACATCTGGGCCTGAAGCTTGTTCGATAAAACCGAAGCCTTTATCTGAGTTAAACCATTTTACTGTGCCAGTTGTTAGAGTAGACATAATGAGTCCTTAATATAAAGTAATGAAGCCTGTTAAGGCGGATAGTGGGTCAATTTAGAAATTACTTAATGAAACAAGGACGAGCTACTAACAAAAGAAAGATCGAAAAGGTAAACAGAGAGTAAATCAGATTTTTAATCCAGCGTTCATTATACCTAACTAAAGTAAATATTGTTCATTATTTATTTAAATAACCACAATAATTGTAAATTATTTTAAATGACTGCTTTTAAAACCCAGCATAAATAGCGTCCCAACATAAACACCTGCACCTATTGCTATCCATTTAATTAGATTAAGTAGTCTATCCAGAACCCCCCACTGGTTCCACAATGCCACATCTACTTTATAATACAAGACTGTCGACATCGCCACACTAGCTAGTAAAATACGCATCACATATATCCGCCAATGTACAGTCGGACGATATACATTATCTTTCAACAATTTTCTTAGCAACAAAACTGCATTCACTAACGCCCCCAAAGATGTAGCCAGAGCAAGCCCCGCATGAGCCAAAGGATAAACTAACACAACATTTAAACCCAAACTAGCTAGCATGGCATACATGCCATAACGCACAGGCGTTTTTACATCCTGCCGCGATGTAAAGCCTGGCACTAAGACCTTAATAGCTATATAAGCCATTAAGCCTAATGAATAGGCTTTTAGACTTAATCCTGAATAATAAACATCACTCACACTAAATTCTTTGTATTGAAATAGCGTAGACAGCATAGGTTCGGCTAACAAAAACAAACCTATTGTTGCCGGCATACCTACCAATAAAACTAATCGCAACCCCCAATCCAATGCATCAGAGAAGGCATTTGCATCATCTGCTGCATGACTTCTCGCCAAATTGGGCAATATAACCACCCCCAACGTCAAACCCAGCAATCCTAAAGGAAATTCTACTAAACGATCAGAGTAATATAACCATGAAACACTACCAGCCTTTAAGAATGATGCTATTAAGGTGTCCACCAATAAATTTATTTGTGTAATTGATACACCAAATAGCGCCGGCCCCATTAGCCCTAAAATTTTATTTACTTCCGAATCATGAAAGCCTAACCTAAACCTTGATATTAAGCCTAATCGCATTAAAGCTGGAATCTGAAATAACATTTGCAACACACCCGCAGCAAACACACCCCATGCCAAAGCAACAACTGGCTCATCCATAGTAGGCGCCAACCAAATTGCGGCAGCTATCATAGTGATGTTTAAAAAAACAGGGGTTAATGCAGGAACTGCAAATTTACCATGCGTATTTAAAACACTGCCCGCAAAGGCAACTAAACCAATAAAGAATAAATACGGCAAGGTAATCTGTAACATTTTTACCGCTAAATCATGTTGCGAACCCTGCCATGAGAAACCTGGCGCTAGCATCCAAATAAGCAACGGAGCCAGTAACATACCCAGCAAAGATATGCCTACAAGTATTACTGACAATGTACCTGCAGTCCTCTCTATTAATAACTTTAAATCGCCTTGGTTACCATGCGCCTTATTAAAAACCAATACGGGGACAAATACATGCGCGAAAGCTCCTTCTGCAAATAGACGCCGAAATAAATTAGGTATTTTAAACGCAACAAAAAATGCATCTGTTGCTAAATTAACGCCAAAAATACGAGCAATCAGCATGTCACGAACAAAACCCAGCACACGCGAAATTAAGGTCATGCTACTCACTATAGCAGTCGATTTAAATAGCTGTTGACTCAAAGCAACTCCAATTACATATGTTAATAGTTGACAATAATAACATTTAAAAAGATAATGCAGGACTCTAAACTATAACCAACGCTCGAGATACTATGGCTAATACAGCACAAGCTAAAAAGCGCGCGAAACAAGCGGAAAAAAGCCGTATTCGCAACGCAGGACAACGTAGCAACCTACGTACATTTGTAAAAAAAGTACTTGCCGCAGTTAAAGCTGGCGACAAAGAAAAAGCACAAGCCGCATATAAAATTGTAGAGCCTATTATTGATTCTGCTGTTAACAAAGGCATTATCCATAAAAATAAAGCTTCACGCGGCAAAAGCAGACTGAATTCAAAAGTAAAAGCTATCGCTTAAATTAGATGGCCAATACTTAAAAAGGCTGCGACTCAATGAGTCGCAGCCTTTTTTTTGCCTCTAACTTCTAATTACTTAATGTGCATACAAATAAGTTAAGTGAATCCATTGCATTTAAAAAAATCTATCAGTATTATGCATTCTGAGTCAGCACATGAATTGGACTTCAATCAAATACCTAACGTAGCATAACTGTATGAAACTTATATCTCGCACTTTACTTGCAATCCTTTTAGGCATTTTTTCAAATCATGCCTACTCAAAAGATCCTAAACAAAATCAAACTACCTATCAAAGAAACAAGCTTTCAGATGCTGACTATTTAGCTAAAATTAAAAGCTTTAAGCATTTCTACAATTGCCCCTTTGGCGAACTTGGCACCGTACTATTTTCTGAAACGGAAAGCATCGCATACCCTTTATTTTTAACAGACTTGTTTAACGAAACCTTATTAAATAATAAAAACGTTAAAATGATTAGCTTGTCAAAGACTTACTATGACAAAAACTCATCATTATTTTCTTTTCAACTGCAAGATAAAGGAGATATAGCAGGGCAACATATTGCAACGATTGATTATCAACTCCATCTAAATGATTTAACAGAAGAGATTGAGGCCGACTCAACAAGAACAGATAGCGATAATAGCCAGATCAATATCGTCAAACATATTAAATGTACTAAATTGTCACTACCAAAACCCACAGAACCACCACCACCTTCCGTTATTCCTGTAACCATGACCAACGGTCGATGGAAGACCTTAACCGACTGTTATAATTCAGCCACTAAGCAAGGTACCACTTATGAGTACAACAAAGACCATGTCTTAATGGGTAAGATCTATAATGCAGATAATGCATTAACTCATATTTCAATCATTAACAATATCATCGACACCTTAGATCCTTATATATTTATATTCAAAGGATCTCAAGAAGACCTTAGTAATCACATCCAAAAAGAGATGACCACTAAAATTCAATTTACTGAAAACTCATACCGAATCATTGAGTTATCTTACAATGGCAACCCCGACATTGTCGATGGCTATTATATTAGCATCCATGAACTGACTCCCGTCAACTATAAATGCAATGATTAATGGGACAAACAATATCGGAGGTAAAGCTAAATCATTTACCATCGATGTTAATGTTAATTTTTCTCGTCTTCTAACGCTTCAACCAATTGCTTTGCAGGTAAATAGCCAGGGAGAATATTTCCTCTCTCTGTCACTATCATTGGCGTTCCTTTTACGTCAAAATCTTCAGCCAACTTCATATGCTTATCGATAGGGTTATCACAGATCTTAGTAGGAACGCTCTTGTCTTTTTTAGCGGCGGTAAGCGCAGCATTACGATCATCTGCACACCAAACTGATACTGCTTTATTGTATGAATCTGATCCTTTACCTGCTCTAGGGAAAAACAAATATTGGATGGTAATGCCCTGAGCTGAATACTGATCTAATTCAGAATGTAATTTACGACAATAGCCGCAATCTATGTCAGTAAATATAGTGACTGTATATTTAGGTATTTTGGCGGCAAAGATGATCATATTTTCTTTGCCCATATTCTCAATGGCCAATTTACGCGTACCGTTTAATTTTTCTTCTGTTAAGTCTTTGCGGGCCGCCATATCAACTAAACGCCCTTGTATCAAATACTTTCCATCTTCAGAAACATAATAAATATTAGCGCCTACTGCCGCCTCATAAAGTCCTTTAATAACAGAAGGCTTAACAGAATCAACTTTTGAAGCAGGCATAGCTAGATTCAAAGCCTTTCTAATCACTTCTTCATCAGCATTAGCCTTTACACAAGTCACAGCAAGTAACATTAATACTGTAAACCTAATAACTTTTATCATTATTTTCTCTTATATTTAAATGAGGACGCCATAGCGACTTAAAAAACGAAATCATACGCTAATCATTTTACTAGCGTCTATTCTTTGTATTACTGTGACAACTTATAACTAATGAAATAATCGCTGAATATCTAGAAACATGGCTAGTGCCATTAACGATAGCAACATAGACATACCCATTTGCTGAAAGTAGCCCTGTATTTTTTCTGATATTGGACGACCTCTCAGCGCCTCCATAGCAAAAAACAACAAGTGACCGCCATCCAACACCGGTATCGGCAATAAATTCAAAACGCCTAAGCTAACGCTAACCAAAGCCATGAACTTTATAAAATGAACTAGACCCATAGAAGCAGATTGGCCCGCATATTGCGCAATACTAATAGGTCCGCTCAAATTTTCAACTGAAGCACTACCTACAAACATTTTACCCATCATTTTCAAGGTCGTCGTTGCATAACTCCACGTCATTTCTAAAGCGACGGGAATTGCCTCTATAGGTGATAGTGCATATTCTACCGATACAGACTTAATTAAAGCCTCAGGAACTTGAACGGAAGCACCAATCTTTCCTACCGCCTTCTGCTCGGCAATAACTTCTTTGGGAGTAACAATAAGAGGCAACTGAACACCATCGCGCTCAATGATGAGCTTAATGGCCAGATTAGGATGTATTTTTACCGTATCCACCCATTGCATCCAATCTTCCATGATCACGCCATCGGCGCTAAGAATTAAATCCCCTGCTTGTAAACCAGCTGCTAGGGCAGAACTATCTGGCAAGACCTTACCTATGATTGGTTTTAATTTGGGTGACCAAGGTTTAAAACCTAAACGTTCATACAATATATCGGGATTTTGAGTATCACTAGCAGTGACCGTTAATAATCTAACACTTTGCTGATCATCAATAGTTTTTACCGCGACCTTTATAGATTCTTCACCTTCTAGTGCCGCAGCAAAGATGGCGCTCATGGCCGCTGTCCAAGTAGGCGTCAACTTATCATTAACTGAAATGATTTGATCACCTTCAACAAATCCGGCCGTAGCCGCCAATGTTGAAGTACCCACCAAACCCAGTATCGGTTTTATACCGGCTTCGCCAATAACCAATACACTCCAAAATAAAGCAACAGCCAATATCAGATTAAATAGTGGACCCGCTGCGACTATAGCGACTCTAGCCCATAGTGACTGGCGATTAAAAGCATAAGGCAAATCAGCAGCACTAACTTCACCTTCTCGCTCATCGACCATTTTGACATAGCCACCCAAGGGTATAGCTGATAATACATACTCTGTCGTATTAGGATTTTTTTGATAAGACCATAGCACTTTACCGAAGCCTATAGAAAATCGTAAGACTTTTACGCCTACTTTGCGCGCCACCCAAAAATGCCCAAACTCATGGATTGAAACCAAGACACCAATGGCTATGGCGAAATAAAACAGAGTATGCAATAATTCCATTATTGGCTTAGCTCGACAATAATTGCTTGTGCGACGATTCTAGCTTGTTGATCTGTCTCTAAAATAATTTCTAAGGTAGAGGCAGGCTTTACAACAAACTTTTCCATACTGCGCTCAATAATGACCGGAATATCAGTAAAACGAATCTCCTCATTTAAAAAAGCTTCTACTGCGATTTCATTAGCCGCGTTTAATACTGTCGGCATAATGCCACCACTATTAATTGCTTGATAAGCAAGACGCAAACAAGGGAATCTTCCTAAATCAGCCTCTTGAAAATCCATGCGACGAACATCAAATATATTCAAAGGCTCAACACCTGATTCAAAGCGATCAGGCCAAGCCATTGAATAAGCAATAGGGATGCGCATATCTGGATTACCCATCTGAGCCAGCACCGTGCCATCGACATAATCAACCATCGAATGAATCACGCTTTGGGGATGAATAACCACTTGTATTTGATCCGGCGTCATAGCAAACAAAATACAAGCTTCGATCATTTCTAAGCCTTTATTCATCATTGTTGCTGAATCGACCGAAATTTTTCTACCCATATCCCAATTGGGATGAGCAACGGCCTGTGCCGGCGTAACATCAACTAATTTTTCTAGGGGCATTTCACGAAATGGGCCACCAGAAGCTGTTAATAAAATGCGCCTAGCTTGCTTTGCTTGCATGCCTGATTGATAAGCAGCAGGCATACATTGAAAAATAGCATTATGTTCACTGTCTATAGGCAGTAACTGGGCACCCGATTCGGCAACAGCTTCCATAAAAATAGCGCCAGACATTACTAGCGCTTCTTTATTAGCCAATAGGATAATTTTTCCTGCTTTAGCAGCTGCTAAGCTAGGTAGCAAGCCTGCTGCACCCACAATAGCTGCCATCACTGAATCAACATTATCTAATGTCGCCACCACTTCCAAAGACTCAGCACCCGACAAGACCTTAATATCAGAAATCGATGTTTGC
>CAIVGC010000148.1 GCA_903905335.1 uncultured Methylococcaceae bacterium | reverse complement strand
TGTAAGTAATCTTTGTTAATTTGTTTACTGAAATCGTACTAAAAAAAATTACATTTGATTTTATGGTTAGTTAACTTGACTTTTAATTTACCCACTACGATTCACATAGAGCCAGATTATGGCTATGGTAGTTTGCCGGGTGTTGAAGGAACCAGTTACAGTGTTTTTTTAAATTCTAGCGCTTATGCCACTCGAACCGCTATGCTTTATGTGGGGGCTAATGACGGTATGCTGCATGGCTTTGATGCTAGCAGTAACAGTACCGGTGGTCAGGAGATTTTTGCTTATATTCCCAATGCACTCTATCCTAAATTGAGTCAACTCACCTCACCAAATTATGTACATCAATTTTATGTTGATGGTATCTCTGGTGTGGGTGATTTTTATGATAGTTTGACCGCGACCTGGCATACCTTATTGGCAGGTGCTACTGGTGCTGGTGCTAAAGCGCTATTTGCGTTGGATATTACTACGCCAGATAGCTTTAGCGTGAGTAAGGTGTTGTGGGAATTTACTAATGTTGCTTCACCTGTGGTGACTGATTGCAGTGCCTGGGGTCCTACTAGTACTAATTACGATGTAAATGACTTAGGTTTTACTCTAGGTCAACCTTCTGTGATCAGGCTGCAAGACGGACATTGGGTGGTAGTAGCGGCTAATGGTTATAACAGCGCTAATGGCCATGCTGTGTTATTTATACTAGATGCCAAAAGTGGTTGTGTTATTCAAAAAATAGATGCCTCTAGTGCAGATGCTAGTGGATTAGCAACAGCTAATGGCTTATCTTCGCCTATAGCTATAGATACCAATTATGATCGCAGTGCTGATACTATTTATGCGGGTGATTTACACGGCAATTTATGGAAGTTTGATGTGTCAGGTAGTGCAGGTAATTATCCAATACCTACAGCGCCCTTTTTTGTGGCCTGTGCTACTTCTGGTAGCTGTACAGCCGCTAATAGGCAAGCGATTACTGCCCAACCTAATGTAGGGCCTGCGGGTGGTGTAGGGGCCGATCAAAATGGCTTGGGTTGGATGGTGTATTTTGGGACCGGACAATATTTTGCCCCAGGTGATAATACTGTGGCCGCTAATCCACCCGTGCAAAGTTTTTATGGCTTATGGGATTGGAAACAAGCCGCTATCATTACTGACCGTGCCCAATTACAAGCACAAACCATTACTTTCGAAGGTGTGGGTACATTGGCCTGTACGCTAACTAATGCCTGCCCAGTGGGCACACCTACTACGACCACTAAGTCAATTGCTGTCGTTTCAGAAAATCCGGTGTGTTATGCACTTAGTAGTGCCGGTTGTACAGCAAGTAGCCCGTTAAAAAGGGGCTGGGTCTTAGATCTGATTTATTCTACTGCCCAAGGAGAACGAGTGGTGAGTGCGCCTCGGGTTACTCGCGGCTTGGTGGTGTTTGCTAGCTTAATACCGAGTGCTGATCAATGTAAAGCTGGTGGGACTTCTAATTTATTTGAATTGGGCGCACTTAGCGGAGGACAGTCAGGTGCTGCACCTTTTGATATAAATGGTGATGGTGTAGTTAATTCCCAAGATCAAGTGTTGGTGAATGGTGTGGCGCAGTATGTATCCGGTATTAATTTGGATATAGGTATCATTAATACCCCTACGATAATTGCTGGATCGACTGTTGATTATAAATATGTGAGTGGCTCAACAGGAGTGATGGCCTCAGTGACTGATGCAGGAGGCGGTGGTGTAAGTGCGACAGGTCGATCTTGGCGGCAATTAAAATAATTGAATTATGAATATAAATAAACATAGCAAGAAATGTTTGCATGATGGCTTTACCTTAATAGAACTGATGATTACGGTGGCCATCATTGGCATTTTAGTGAGCATTGCTTATCCTAGTTATCAAAGTAGTATTATGAAATCACGCCGTGTCGATGCTCAGGGAGCCTTGATGGGTTTCGCTAATGCGATGGAACGGTATTATACGGTTAATAATAGTTATCCCAGTGCAGGAACGACCGGTATTTATGCGCCTAGCAGTCCAGTCGATGGCAGTACGCCTTATTACCAGTTATCGATTGCTATCCCTATTGCTGGGGGTTATCAATTGCAAGCAGTCCCAATAGGTGCACAAGCTACTGATCAATGCGGAACGCTCACCTTAGACCAAACGGGGCTTAGAGGTTTTAATGGGGCAGGAATGACCAGTGTGGATTGCTGGTAGTTTTGCTAAAATAGCGTTCAAATAAAAGTAGTCCTGATAACCTAGGTTGTCAGGACTACTCAGAATAACGGCTAATGCGAATGTTAATACAGAAAATCTTTTTAAGTTTTAGTTAACACTCGTTAATAGCTTTATTTTTTGATAAATCGTGATGTTAGAAAGCCTAGGGCGCCTAGTCCTAGTAAAGATAGGATTTCTGGTTCAGGTACGTTAGGAGCAGGAGTTCCTGCAAAAGCCGCTACTGGTACTAAAGTCCAAAGTAGTACTAATATAATTTTACGCATGATATTCACCTTACATAAGTTGGATAAAATAAAAGGCAGCGAATGCTAGCTCTTAAAGTGCTCTAGTCACCATGTTGTAGATAACGCTAAAAGTAAGCCGCTATATATGCAAGTAAGTTAGATGCGGCTATTAGCTTATAGTAGAGATAGCCTATGTACAATCAGTAGAAATACTAGGGTCACAAAATATTAGCTGCCATTTTATGAGGACTGTTCGCTCTGGGTCTTAGTGTTTAACCAGAGCGATTTATCAAGAATGCTTAAGCAAAAGACGTGGGCATTTTCTCTCTAAGCTTTAAAAAGCGTTGATAGCGCGTCATAGATATCTCGCCATTTTCAGCCGCTAAGCGGACTGCGCAGCCTTGGTCTAGCAAATGCCTGCAGTTATGAAAGCGACATTGATCCATTAAAGGCTGAAATTCCCTATAACCATAAGCCAGTTGTTGCTCGGTAAGCCCGACTAAGCCAAAAATAGCCACCCCAGGGCTGTCTATTAAATCACCGCCATCTGGTAAATGGTAAAGCGTTGCGGCTGTTGTGGTATGGCGGCCATGTTTAGTGGTGGCTGAAACGGTATTAGTTTTTAATTCTTTGTCAGGGATAATGGCATTGGTTAAAGATGATTTACCAACGCCTGATTGCCCTGCAAACATACTGACTTGATCTTTTAAAATGGCTTTTAATTGATCTACGCCTGTAGCTGTTCTCGCACTGACTCTAAACAAGGGATAGCCCAAGTTAATATAATCTAGTAATTCTTTTTCGATAATATCCGTTTGCGGTAAATCGGTTTTGTTTAGCACTAAGGCCGCATCGATATTATTGTTTTCACAAATAACCAAGTATTGGTCTATTAATAAAAAGTCACAATGAGGCTCTACAGCAAACACAACAAAAATAGTATCCAGATTAACAGCCACAGGCCGTGCTTTACTGTTCCTAGACGGACGTGCCAGCACTGAACGCCTAGGCAGAATTTCTTCAATACGACCTTGCTCAGGAGAGGCCAGACTCCATAACACCTTATCGCCTACGGCTACTGTTTCTAGTTTCCGTAGGGTTTGGCATAAGATTATTTTGTCATCATATTCAACCGCAATACCTTGGCCTAAATGGGCAATAACCAGTCCTTCCAATAACTCAGCCATTACGCTTTGCTTTCTAGATGTGCGATACGAATAGCGGCCGGTGGATGGCTATAATGAAAGGCTGAATACAAGGGATCAGGTGTTAAGGTGTTCGCATTTTCTTCATAAAGTTTGACCAGTGCGCTAATCATTTTGCTTGCTTTGGCGTTATTAGCGGCAAAGTCATCGGCTTCAAATTCAAACTTACGTTGAAAATAAGCACTGATAGGTTGCATAAAGAAAGTGAAGCTTGATGAAACCAGTATGAATAATAACAAAGCCGCCGCATTCGAGGCTTGCTCTACGCCTAAGCCGTTATAAAACCAAGCTTGGCTAATTAACCAACCTAACACGGCAAAGCTGATTAAACTCATAATCGAGGTAGCGATCAGCATTTTAATGACGTGCTTGCATTTAAAATGACCTAGCTCATGCGCTAACACGGATTCCAGCTCTTCTTCATCGAGTGAGGCTACTAGATTATCAAAGAATACGATGCGTTTGTTGTTGCCTAGGCCTGTAAAATAAGCATTGCCGTGGCCTGAACGTTTAGAACCATCCATGATAAAAATGCCTTGGCTGTTAAAGCCACAGCGTCCTAATAACCCTTGAATCCGATCTTTTAAAGAACCTTCCTCCATTGGTGTGAACTTATTAAATAAAGGCGCAATAACGGTAGGATACAACCAGCTCATTAATAAAGAAAAGCCCATCAAGATGCCCCAAGCCCATAACCACCAAAGCGGCCCTACATTATCCATCACCCATAAAATCAGCGCTAAGATAGGCAGGCCGATAGCCGCACCTAAGCTTAATTGCAGAACTTGATCTTTAACAAATTGGCCTATGCTACTTTTATTGAAACCGAACTTTTCTTCTATAACAAAGGTTTGATACAGACTGGTCGGTGTTTCTATTAAGGTCATCAACAGAAAGATCGATGCGGTTGCGGCCACACCGGCTATTAAAGGTGACTCGATTACCGTAGGCCAATAGCTAAACGCTAAATTAATGCCACCACCTAGCGTTAATGATAACAACACAGCTATGCTCAGTAGGCCGTCTATATTGCCTAACTTTAGTTTAGCTTGTGAGTAGTCTGCCGCTTTTTGATGAGCCGCTAACGGCACTTTGTCTTTAAAGGCCTCCGGCACCGCTGCGCGATGAGCGGCAACATAGTTCGCTTGGCGTTTAGCCAGCCAAAACTGTACCGTAGAAGAAATAAACACTGCGATTAAGAAGATAATAGTGAAGGTATTCATAGGGCTTAATACTTTAGATTGTAAGAGTTAGACGAACACATAGGGCAATGCTACACTAACCACCACCCACAATACAACGGAATCAAGACATGGCGCAGGATATTGCAAACTTAATCTGGATAGATCTTGAAATGACAGGGCTAGATCCAGATACAGATTTAATCATTGAAATCGCGACCATCATTACCGACAAAGATTTAAATATATTGGCTCAAGGGCCTGTAATTGCTGTGCATCAGTCAGATGAAGCTTTGGCTGCCATGGATGATTGGAATCAAAAGCATCATGGCCAATCGGGTCTTATTGAGCGTGTTAAAGCATCCGTTATTAATGATGCAGAAGCAGAACGTCTCACTATAGATTTTCTTAAAGACTGGGTGCCTGCAAACACTTCGCCTATTTGCGGCAATAGCATAGGCCAAGATCGCCGCTTCTTATATCGTTATATGTCTACCTTAGAAGCTTATTTTCATTATCGTAATATCGATGTGTCTACGCTTAAAGAGCTAGCCGCACGTTGGGCGCCAGCGGTTAAAGACGGCTTTAATAAAGAATCCAGCCATCAAGCCCTAGATGATATTTTAGAATCTATAGAAGAATTACGTTATTACCGAGAACACTTTATAAAGTATTAAGCATGAATCAATTAATAGCAATAGCTGTTGGGGGTGCTAGTGGCGCTGTCATCCGCTTCTTAATGTCTTCGGGACTTTATCAATGGTTAGGCAGAGGTTTTCCTTACGGTACCTTGGCTGTTAATATCATAGGCTCATTTTTAATAGGCTTGCTGACCGAAGCACTCTTTATGCAGCGCGTGACCATAGCACTGGAGTATAGAGCCGCTATCTTAGTGGGTTTTATTGGTGCATTTACCACCTTTTCTACCTTCGCTTTAGAGACCTTGTATTTATTAGAGCAGGGCAGTATAAGCAAAGCCATGCTTAATATAGGCATCAGCGTTTTAGGTTGTCTGTTTGCAGTGTGGATAGGCTTGCTGTGCGGTAGATCCTTATTCATGTACTCCGGTGGCGTTATACAGTGGAGCGGTGGCATAATTCCTTATGCCTTAATGATCGTTAATGTGATTGGTGCCTTAATCATAGGACTTATCGCCTGTCTGATCTTACAAAAGATAGAGCTACCCATAGAATATCGAGCCGCGATTATGGTGATATTAGTCGGCGCTTATCTAACCTTATCCGGTTTATATTTAATACTGTTTCTAATAGAAAGCGGCTATACCTTCACTCAGCATATTAATTTAATGTTGAGTATCTTTGTCGCCAATGGCCTAAGTTGCCTGTTAGTGATTTGGCTGAGTTTATTAATGAGTAAACAACTATGACCACCACCGCCATTACCATCGCCAGAATTTATACCTTAGAAGGTCATGATCATCTAAATCAAGCCTTGGATATACTGCACGATGAAGAAAATATCTTAGGCGTTACGGTTACCAGAGGTATAGCCGGTTACGGCAAAGACCGTAAAGTACATACTTCGTCCTTATTAAGTCTATCCCTAGAGCTACCTTTAATCATAGAGTTTTATGATGAGCCAGAGAAAATGGCTAGAGTGATAGAGGTTATACAATCCAAACTTGATTTTAAGCATATTGTCAGTTGGCAGGCGATGTGCAATAGCTAAAGAGACTGTGAAAGTATTGTTATTTTTGCTTCTCCCCCTTTTTTAAAGGGCATAGGTATCTATACACATCGTCATCCCGGCAGGGATTGCCGGGATCCAGTTGCCATGGATGGCAATGTTAAGTTACACAAATAAAATTTCAGCGATATGAAGCTAACTTGATCTTATTTTTCACATCCCTGTGCTCTGGATCCCGGCAATCCCTGCCGGGATGACGCGACTTTTACTTGTGTAGATACCTATGGTAAAAGGGTAACAACAATACTTTCACAGTCTC
>CAIVGC010000147.1 GCA_903905335.1 uncultured Methylococcaceae bacterium | reverse complement strand
TTTTCTAAGTTAAAGTAGCGTGCCAAGCGTTCAGCAGAGATCTCGCTAGCAATCGATAAGGGGAAAATCCCTGTTCTTGCTTTATTAATACAGGAAGCATCCAAATCGGTGGCAAAGAGTTGTAAGCGTAAGTGTTTGCCGATTTTAGCGCTATATTCATTAAATAAAATAGCCAGCGAGTAGGCTTCTTCACCAGTGGAACAAGCGGTTACCCAAATCCTAAGCTTATAATTATTAGGTTTATTGGCAAATAACAGCGGTAATGCTTCGGCGGCTAGGGCATCGAAGGCCTCACTATCCCTAAAAAAGCTAGTGACATTAATGAGTAATTCTTGCAGTAATTGTTCTTGTTCTATGGGATTGTCGGTTAGAAACTGTATATAGAGCTGTACATTTTTAAGTTTATGGATAGACATGCGTCTAGCAATGCGACGTTGCAAGGTGCTGATCTTATACTTTGAAAAATCATGTCCTAACTGCTCATGTAATAGATCTAATATCTTATAAAGTGACTCGTTATCAATACTGTGTTCGGTTTTATTTTTTAAAGTTTTATCGGCGAGAGTTTGATAACAGGCTATCAGTTGAGCGCCTATGTCCTCGGCGGGTAATACAAAATCAATGTCGCCAGAAGCTATAGCGCTATTAGGCATGCCGTCGTAGCCCGCTGAGCTGGGGTCTTGAGCGAAAGTAGTGCCAGCAACGTCTTTAATCGCTTTAATACCTAGCGTGCCATCGGTACCCGTGCCGGACAAAATAATACCGATACTTTGAGCCTGGCAATCTTGCGCTAGCGATTGTAGAAATGTATCGATGGGGTGATATGCGCCAGTATGTTTAGGATTATTAATGAGTTGTAGCTGACGATTATTCACGGCCAGTTCTTTGCCTTCTGGGCAAATAAAAATCTGATTGGCTTTTAAAGCCATGCCATTTTCGGCAATATGTATAGGAAGTAGGGTGTGTTTTTGTAATAATTCGGGCAATAAGCTGGGTCGATCAGGACTTAAATGCGTGACAATAATAAAGGCAAAGCCGGAATCTAGTGGTAAATTATTAAAGAAGGTGCTTAGCGCCTCTAGACCGCCAGCGGAAGCGCCAATACCCACCACTGTTAATTCTGGTTTGGCACGGTCTATATCTTCTAGTGTTGTTTGATGCGGCAGTAATTCCATTCAAGACTATCCTATAAATAAGTTAGCGCGTAGATTGAGTCGTATATTTGCACAGACCAGCTACTCAACCGACCTAAGCCCCAATAAAATGTATAAGGGCGAACTTTACCCAAAAAACGACCTGTTGTCACGTACTTAAGTAGTTGTACGAATAGCGTTAGGGTTTTTTTAGCTATAAAGTAGCGAGTCATCAAAGAGCAAGCCTTTTAAATAAAGGCCTAGCGGCCATTGCTGTGAAGTGACTGTCTTCTTAATTAATAAAAACTTATTTACACTACTAGAGATTATCACCATGAAAACAAAGTTAATTGTTGTCGCTGACCAAAGTCGCGCACGTATTTTTAAAACCGATGCAACTGCTGCACCTTTAATTGAAATAGAAACCCTCACGCATAGCGAAGGTCGATTACATGATCGTGACTTAACCTCGGATTTGCCAGGGAGAATTCAAGGCTCTGGCCATATCACTCATGCTTTTGAGCAAGCGACCGACCCTAAACAACATGAAATTGATATATTTGCTCATAGGCTAGCGCATTATTTGGAAGACGCCCTAAACGCCCAGCAATATACTCAGTTATTGATCATAGCCGAACCGACATTACTCGGCTGGTTACGTAACTGCCTACCCGAACGCATCAAAAAAACCATTTGCTTTGAAGCCGTTAAAAATATTACCAGCTTAAGCCCCGAAGAAATCCGCAAACATCTGCCTAGTCATTAATCCAACGTGAAACAATATCGTACTGTCGTAGGTTGGGCTAACGGCTCTTTCGTTAACCCAACATTGAGCTACGTTTTAATATATTCATGAGGCATCGATGCACTATCGTCGAGATTACACCTTAGGTGCTACTTATTTTTTCACCGTGGTTATGTTTCGTCGATTACCTTTATTGGCTAGTCCAGAATCGGTAGCTATTTTGCGTGAGGCTATCCGTGCCGAAAAGGTTCGAAGACCTTTTCATATTGAAGCAATGGTTATTTTACCAGACCACATTCACGCATTATGGACATTGCCAGATAACGATGCAGATTATTCTATACGTTGGCGTAATATTAAGCGCTCATTTAGCCAACAAATAGATTTAATCGTTAGACCCTCCGTATTGGGTAGTCGTCAACGCAAAGGCGAACAAGCTATATGGCAACGACGATTTTGGGAGCATCGCATTCGTAGTGAAAGCGATTTTAATCATCACGTGGATTATATTCATTACAACCCAGTAAAACATGGTTTGGTGATGCGTCCTGTTGATTGGCAATACAGCAGTATTCATCGATATATTCAACGAGGCATATTGACACCTAATTGGGGCGTAAATTGCATTGTTAATATTCCAGATAACACAGGCTACGAGTAGTTGTGCTGCATACTTTTCGCAACCCAACGATATATCAGCTTAATGTTGGGTTAACGATAAAGCCGTTAGCCCAACCTACTGTTAACACAGCATTATCAGGGCTTGATGTTGGCTTAATTACAACAATGCGGGCAATATTTACCGT
>CAIVGC010000146.1 GCA_903905335.1 uncultured Methylococcaceae bacterium | reverse complement strand
TCTCAATAGTAGTTAAACTCCACCAAGCATATTGACCATGTTGATCTTTAGGTGGCGAAATTAACCCCGACTGGCACGTTTGGATGCCTCAATAACTTTCGAAACTTTAAACGTTAGGGACGGGGTTGCAAGCCCCGTCCTGCTTGGGCTAACGTATCCTGCATCGCTCCAGCGATGCGTGACGCAGAGCGTGGGAACGATATAAATAATAACCGTCATCCCGGCAGGGAATGCCGGGATCCAGTTGCCATGGATGGCAATGTCAAAATACCACTATTCCGATGAGTACATCTTTGTTATATCGGTCTATACATCCCTGTGCTCTGGTTCCCGGCAGTCCATTTTAGTGTTTTAATGGACTTGCTTCTATAAAACCCATCAAGCAATCTAAGTCATAATGTGACTTAGCTGATTTAAAATAGGTGTTATGAGAATAGGTTAGGTTTTTACTAATATAGCGTGTTTTTTCATTCGCTATTGATTTTTGTATGGCATCATGTATTTGTCGATAAGCCTTAGACAGGTTGTCATCGCCGACTTTATAGAGTCCATAGCAGAAAAGTTCATCTGCATATACGATAAAATCACTACTAGTTTCTGGTTGATTTCGTTGCGCGACAACAAAGCGATATAACTGATAGGTGTGTAGCAATTGTGCATAAATAATCGAATCAGGCGTGCCAGAAAAAAGCGGATGCAATACATGATTTTGATTGGCAGTTGCTTCAAAGATATCTTCTAATACTTTGGCTTTTGAGTTTTTAGCTAATTCAGGTTTTTCATAAAAACTGGCGTACCAGAATTTAAGTAAGTTATCGGCATGTATCGATTCACCTAAGGAGCGGCTAAAACTATTTTCAAAGGTATCGCCTCGCTTGCTTAGATAACCAATGCCTTGTAATTCAAATAAGGCTTTAGCGTAACGATTAAAGTTTTTGTTGCTTATTTTGTCACGAAAATTAATAGGGGATTGGGTGTTGGTGGCATCGGTTATTTTGGCAACCAGTTCGGGGTCTGTAGTTTCATAAAGTCTTACCAGCACGTAAACATTTTCCAAGTCGTCCGGGCGTTTTTTATAAACTTCATAGATAACATGTGTTGTTTGCAGCCCATTGACTATGACTGGGTTTTTGGTTTCTATGGGATATAAGCCTGCTTGCATTTCCTTAGGAATCTTAACTTGTTCTGCGATAACGGTAATACCATTATTTAAAAATGGAAAGTATTCAGCGTAATCGCTTTGTAATGTTTCCCTGATTTTTTTATTGGTTTTGTTATAGTCTAAAAAGCCACGGATGTTATCGCTAAAGACTGAATCAATGCGTTTATTAATGTCTTTTTCTTTGTCTAAAAGTCGACATAAATCTAATGCCGCCAAGCGAAAGTTAATGGCTTTAACATTTTGTATCTGAAAAGAAATCAGTGCTTGGGGATCTGATTTAAAAGAGATGTTGGATTTTTGTGCCATAAAGCTGAAATCAACGGCTTTACGTTTTCTGTTTTCAGCAATAAGGCTTTCAATTTGTAGGTAGAGATCATTGCGATCGTAAATTGTAAGGCTTTCATTAGCATTAAGATGTCGCAAAGCTATATCACGATTTTGTTCTGTAATTTCACCGCCAAAGATGAAGTGCAGTTGTGTATCTATGGCACGCCCTGTTTGGGCTAATGCTTGATAGGTTTCAAACGCTTTACTGACTTTTGTATTGAGTGGTAATTGGGTTACATTGCCAAAAACAAATAAGTTTCGGTAGTCATTAATAAATTTGGCAAGTACATTGTCACCTAAATTTGCACCTGATTTAACCTGAAATACGTGCATAACGGCTTCTTCTTCATCAATGTAAATACCATCCATGCCGCCATCGTGTGAGCCGTTGCCATTTTCAAGACTGGATACATTATCCATAACTTCATCAAACGTTAGATCAAGCACCGCAGCAATGGCTAGAATTTCAAAAGAAAAATCAGCGCTCAAGTTAAAGCGCTTGCCTATGCGGTCAATAAAGCCATCAAGAAAGAGATCGCGATTCATATTATGTCGTCTTATAGTTTATTGGTTTACGCCTAAATAAGCTTCAATCGTACTCGCCGCAAACTCCAGAATTTCTATGGTCAAAGCTGGCTGCACACCGATCCAGAACGTGTTATTCATCATATTGTCTGTATGAGTCAGATCACCACTGATGCACTGGTTAGCCATTATATTTCGAGTTTTCATAACAAAGGTTAATTCTCAATTATTTGTTTAGGATTGAGCACGAAATAATAACCGTCATGCCGGCATGGACTGCTTGGATCTAATTGCCATGGATGGCAATGTTTAAGTTACCAAAACCGTTTCGTACTTCTTTGTTATATCGGTCTATACATCCCTGTGGTCTGGATCCCGGCAGTCCATGCCGGGATGACGATCTTTTCGTGGTTTCTTACTTTGTTTGGGCTTGTGATTTTTAAAATCAAAAACTTAATTTAAAAGTTCAATCTCAAAAACCGTCATCCCGGCAGGGACTGCCGGGATCTAGTTGCCATGGATGGCAATGTTTAAGTTACCAAAACCGTTTCGTACTTCTTTGTTATATCGGTCTATACATCCCTGTGGCCTGGTTCCCGGCAATCCATGCCGGGATGACGATCTTTTCGTGGTTTCTTACTTTGTTTGGGTTTGTGATTTTTTAGATCAAAAACTGTAGGTCAAAGTGAAAGCCTTTTAAATAGCTAAACCAAATCCATCCATAAGTCATGCCAATCTGAATTAGTTCTTTCCAGTAAGGTGATTTTTGCTTGCCTTGACCAGTTCTTTAATTGCTTTTCTCGTTGTATAGCACTTTCCATTACTTCATGTACTTCATACCAAACTAAATCATGTATTCCGTAACGCTTGCTAAATCCTTCTACAAGCTCCATACGATGCTGATATACCCGTTTAATTAAATCGGAGGTAACTCCGATATAAAGTGTTCCATTTCTTTTACTAGCCAACATATAAACACAGGGCTGCTTAAGCATAATGTACTCCTTTAGTACATCTTCATTTTGTCGAGCTATACATCCTTGTAGTCTGGATCCCGGCAGTCCATGCCGGGATGACGATCTTTTTGTAGTTTCTTACTTTGTTTGGGTTTGTGATTTTTAAAATCAAAAACTTAATTTAAAAGTTCAATCCCAATAACCGTCATCCCGGCAGGGAATGCCGGGATCCAGTTGCCATGGATGGCAATTTCAAAATACCGCTATTCCGATGAGTGCATCTTTGTTATATCGGTCTATACATCCCTGTGTTCTGGTTCCCGGCAGTCCATGCCGGGATGACGATCTTTTCGTGATTTATTACTGCGCCTTAAATTCATGCTGATGTTCTACAAACCACTGATAAGTGTCTACCAAGCCAGCTTTTAAGCCGATATTCGGCTGCCAGCCTAAGGCTTTAATTTTTGTGTTGTCCATGAGTTTTCTGGGTGTGCCATCGGGTTTTGTGCTGTCCCAAATGATGTCGCCTTGATAGCCTACGACTTGTTGTATGGTTTCGGCCAGTTCTCGTATAGTCACATCGGTGCCGGTGCCTACGTTAAGATGCGAAAGCATGGGATCTGTGTTTGCTTGGTAAAGGTCTGGGCTTAAGTTTATTACGTGCAAACAGGCGGCGGCCATGTCATCGACATGTAAAAATTCGCGCATGGCAGTGCCGGTACCCCATAGGGTGACAGTCGCTGACTGGCTGGTTTTGGCATCATGAAACTTTCTGATCATGGCTGGAATAACGTGGCTGTTTTCCAGATGAAAATTATCTTGTTGACCATATAAATTAGTGGGCATTACCGAGCGATAATCAGTGCTGTATTGACGGTTATACGATTCGCAAAGTTTGATGCCGGCAATTTTGGCGATAGCGTAAGGTTCGTTAGTGGTCTCTAAGACGCCGGTGCCTAAGGCACTTTCTGCCATAGGTTGTGCAGCCATTTTTGGATAGATGCATGA
>CAIVGC010000145.1 GCA_903905335.1 uncultured Methylococcaceae bacterium | reverse complement strand
GCCGTGAAAGGGCAGTGTCCTAGGCCGCTAGACGATGGGGACTAGCATTTTAAACTTTTTCTTTCTGGTGGAGCTAAGCGGAATCGAACCGCTGACCTCTTGCATGCCATGCAAGCGCTCTACCAATTGAGCTATAGCCCCTCTATGTAAGAACGGGCATTCTACAGTAAAAGCTGAAAAAGTCCAACCCTAATTTAATGTTTTTATATAACTGATCGCTCTTTCTAGTCTAGCCAAGGTCTTTTCTTGCCCTAATAACTCTACAGTTATATCTATTGCAGGAGAAACGGCACAACCACACACAGCGACACGCAAAGGTTGCGCAACCTTACCCATATTAAGTGTCAGTGATTCAGCTAGATTAACAATGACTTCATGAATAAGCTCTGCTTTCCAAACCATTAAGGTTAATAATTGTTCGTGTAAGCATGATAGAACCTGATCAGTTCCTACGGTAAAATTCTTCTTAACTGCCTTTTCATCATAACTTTCAAATTCTTTATAAAAATAAACGCTGGCACTCGCCATTTCAACCAAAGTCTTGCTACGCTCTCTTTGAATCTTAACTACATCAACTAAAGCAGGGCCAGTAGATAGATCAAGACCCAATTGCCCCATGTGCCAACTTAAATGTCTAGCTACGTGTTCAGACTCCGCACTCATAATATAGTGATGATTGAGCCATAATAACTTTTCCATGTTAAAGGTCGATGCAGAAACATTAACATCAGCCAATTCAAAATACTCAACCATCTCATCTAAAGAAAAGATTTCTTGATCGCCATGAGACCAACCTAGTCGCACCAAGTAATTTAACAACGCTTCAGGTAGATAACCTTCATCACGAAACTGCATCACACTAACCGCACCATGACGCTTTGATAAACGTGCGCCATCTGCACCTAAAATCATAGGCAAATGCGCGTACTTAGGTAGTTCTGCACTCAAGGCTTTGAGTATGTTCATTTGTCTAGGCGTATTATTGATATGGTCATCACCACGAATAACATGAGTGACTTTCATATCCATATCATCCACAACCACGGTTAAGTTGTAAGTAGGTGTGCCGTCGCCTCTAGCGATAATTAAGTCATCCAATTCCTTATTAGCGACCACAATATCACCCTTCACTAAATCTGGGATCGTGACTACGCCATCAACCGGATTCTTAAATCGTATCACCGGCTCTCTATCTAACTCGACGACTTGAGCATCACGGCATTTACCGTTATAACGTGGTTTTTCTTTATTGGCCATTTGCTCAGTGCGCAATTGCTCCAACTCATCTTTACTGCAATAACAATAATAAGCATCACCTTGAGCGATCAATTGCTGAATGATTTCTTTGTAACGATCAAAATGATGAGTCTGATAAAACGGCCCTAGATCATATTCTAAACCCAACCACGCCATGCCTTCCAGTATTGCATTAACCGACTCTTGGGTGGATCGCTCTAAATCAGTATCTTCAATACGTAAAATAAATTGCCCGCCAGTCTTACGTGCATACAACCAAGAAAACAATGCAGTACGTGCACCGCCGACATGTAAATAGCCCGTTGGGCTTGGAGCAAAGCGTGTAGTAATAGTCATTATGTTTTTATTTATTAGAATAGTAAGAATTTTACAGAGCCTTTAAGGCTTCGCCTTTAAAACGGATACCCGCCCAACCATCAGCCATAAAATTGCGGATATTTTGATGACCTGTACCTTGAGGATCATTTAAAACATCAAGGCGGTAATAATCTCCGAATAGATTCAACGTTTGTTGTTGATCTAACTGTTGCAATGCTGCAAAAGCAAAGATCTTGCAAGAGCCTTCGTTAGTACCGGCCTCATTAACTAAAGCCCGCCCTGCTAAGCCATTACTAAATTCTGTAGGCGTATAGTGAAAGTTATCACTAATAACTGAAATCGTTTCGTTAAAATTAACAGGGGTATGGTTGTGTATTTTTTCAATAAACACGGCTAGTGTCATATTTAAACCCTCAAAAGAATAATGTAGAGACAGGTCACAGCCTGTCCCTACTATTTCATAGATTTTGCTAATTAGCGCAACAATCCTGAAATAGTTTTAAAATCAGGATGGCTCGCATCCTTTAACCATTCAAATAACAAGGATTCATAATTAATCAGCGTAATTCCTTGTTGCTGCATACGCTGTAACGCATAAAACTTATGATCAATTTTTCGTGAACACACAGCATCTTCAACTACATAAACTTGATAACCTTGGCTTTGTAAGGCTAAGGCTGATTGCATAATGCAGACATGCGTTTCTAGACCCACTAAAATCACTTGTTTGCGTCCAGTCTGTGCCAAGGCTTCAGAAAAGCCTTCTGCCAAACAACAAGAAAATCCGGTTTTTTCAAAGCGCTGCGCCGTCTCTGGTAGTTTATTAACTAAATTTGAATCGGTCACACCTAGGCCTTTAGGATATTGCTCTGTCACTAATACAGGCACAGCCATTAAGGCGCTTGCTTCTAGCAATGCTGTTGTATTAGTTAACATCAGCTTAGCTTCTGTAGCAGGCATGGCATCGGCTAACTTGGCTTGTATATCAACAACAATTAATACGCTGTGTTCAGCGCAGAGTATATTTGGATGTGTGTTCATGATTAGATGGATTTTTATACGTTTAAATAGATATAGGTTGGGCTAACGGTCTTATCATTAACCCAATATTGTGCTTCAAAATATTAGGTTGCGAAAGACATACAGTCCAGCCCAAATTAAGCTTTCTTCATAATACGAGCTTTTTCGCGTTGCCAATCTTGGTCTTTAGACGCAGCTCGCTTATCGTGTAATTGTTTACCTTTAGCCAAACCTATCTCTAATTTAGCACGACCATTCTTCCAATACATAGATAAAGGAATTAAGGTATAGCCTTTACGTTCTACGGAACCTATGAGCTTGTTTAGCTCATGGCGATTGAGTAATAATTTTTTATGACGAATCGCATCGGGCTTGATATGCGTAGAAGCCGACAGCAAGGCGGAAATATGCGCACCGGATAGCCAGGCTTCACCACGCCTTAACACCACATAGCTTTCTTTAAGCTGGACACGACCGTCTCTAAGACTTTTAACTTCCCAGCCTTCTAGCACTATCCCTGCTTCAAAGCGCTCTTCAATAAAATATTCATGTTTGGCTTGACGGTTGACAGCAATGGTTGCATTTTGCTGATCTTTGTTCTTTTTGGACTTCTTATCGGCCATAGTAAGTAGGTTTTTCGATTTATAAACTGACGTAAAGGAATTATTTTGCTATTTTACTCGATATTATTAATAAGGTGAGTATTTAATAGGCGCTCAAAATGACGGAAATAACAAAATCAGCTCATGGTGCATGGTCATCACGTTTCACTTTTATACTCGCAGCTACAGGTTCAGCAGTTGGACTGGGTAATATTTGGAAGTTTCCTTATATTACCGGAGAAAATGGTGGCGGGGCCTTTGTCCTCGTTTATCTAGCCTGCGTACTATTAATAGGTATCCCCATTATGATTGCTGAAACCATGCTGGGTCGGCGTAGTCAACGCAATCCTATAGAAACCATGGAGCTACTGACTGAAGAAGCTGGCGCCGATAAAAACTGGCATTATTTAGGTTGGATGGGCGTCATCGCTGGCTTACTCATTCTCTCGTATTACAGTGTTATTGCCGGCTGGGCCACCGCGTACATCGCCAAAGCCTTTGTCGGTAGCTTTTTTGATGCCGATGGCGCGGCCATTAAAACTTTGTTTGATGACTTTGTTGCCAGCCCCGTGCAAATGATTTTTTGGCACACCTTATTCATGGCAGCTACTTTACTGATTGTAGTACGAGGCGTTAATAAAGGCCTAGAAAAAGCCGTGCAATGGCTGATGCCTGCCCTATTTGTATTGATGCTATTGTTAGTCGGCTATGCCATGACCACAGACAGTTACTTTCAAGGCCTGCATTTCTTGTTTGTGCCGGACTTTAGTAAACTAACTGGCAGTTCAGTATTAACCGCGATGGGCCATGCTTTTTTTACTCTCAGCTTAGGCATGGGCGCTATTATGGTGTATGGCTCTTACTTACCTAAAGGCGTATCGATTGCTCAAACCACATTTATCATTGCCGGTGCAGATACCCTAGTCGCTTTATTAGCAGGCATTGCTATTTTCCCTATCGTGTTTGCTAACAACTTACATCCAGATACCGGTCCTGGACTTATCTTTCAGACCTTACCGATTGCTTTCGGCAATATGACGGGCGGTTGGATAGTCGGCATTTTATTCTTTCTGATGCTGAGCATAGCCGCCCTCACCTCTTCAATTTCTTTAATTGAACCGGCTGTTGCTTGGTTAGTTGAGAATAAGAACTTTAGCCGCGAGAAAGCCTGTCTATGGTCAGGCTTAGCCGCTTGGCTATTAGGTTTAGCCACTATCTTCTCTTTTAACATCTGGTCTAATGTTAAGTTTTTCGATAGAACACTATTTCAGTTATTAGATTACTTAACCGCTAACTTAATGCTACCGATAGGCGGTTTTTGTATTGCCGTGTTTGCCGGTTGGATTATGAAGCAACAACATAGTGAACAAGAACTGAATATGCCTAATGTTCAGGCTTACCAACTCTGGATGGTATTAACGCGGTATGTAGCCCCTTTAGCAGTCTTCTTCGTCTTTCTGCATGTCGTCGGAGTGCTTTAAATGACATTAGTCCAAAAAAGCGCCTTAGTTAAGTTTTCTGCGCAGCAAATGTTCGACTTAGTCTGCGACATTGAGGCTTATCCGCAGTTTTTACCTTGGTGCGGCGGCAGTCGCATACTCAAGACTGAGGGTGATACCATTGAAGCGGAATTACTGATTGCTAAAGGCGGCTTTAAAAAAGCCTTCTCTACCAGAAACCAAGTTGAGCAAGGCAGTAAAATGACCATTTCCTTGCTTAATGGGCCTTTTTCTCATTTAGACGGAGTATGGAATTTTATCCCCTTACGAGAAGATGCTTGCAAGATCTCCTTAGATTTAGAGTTTGAAATGCCCGGTAAACTGGCTAATCTGGCTTTTGGTGCTGTATTTAACCAAATTTGCAATACTATGGTGGCCTCTTTTACCCAACGCGCTAAACAAGTCTATGGTTGAAGAACTCATCGCTATTGAAGTGGCCTATGCCTTACCTGAAAAACAAAGCATTATCGCCCTCACCTTACCTAAAGACGCTACGGTAGAACAAGCCATTAGTGCCTCAAAACTATTAGATCTTTATCCCGACATTACAAAAACTGAGCTGAATGTCGGGATATTTGGCAGTGCTTGTAAATTAGACGATTTGTTAAAGACGGGGGACAGAGTCGAGATATACCGTCCGTTACATCATGATCCTAAAGAAGCCAGGCGGCAACGGGCGCTAAATGGCTAATTAACTATATGACTGGTCATAATAATGTCCAAAAAAATCAAAAAACAAACAAAAAGACCGGGATTTTACGGCGACAAACTCGCAATCAGTGACTCTCGATGAGCATTCATCGCCTCGGGATTGGCATTTCGCCTTACACGAATCGAAATCACCTTCGTCTGATTGCGATTCGTGTAAGGCGAGTCGGTAAAACTAAAGCTCGTGATGTCCAATCAGGACAAACAACATGGTCAGCGATAGCATGATAATTGCCGATAAAATTTTTTTTGCGGCAATTCTTGGCTAAACAAATCGGAATCTTGGAAACTAAGTTCCAATTCATCTCCACCTGATTTGCGTTCGGCTTAGTCAACAGTCCCATCAAACATCGTAAAATCCAACAATTTCATAATATTTTCTTAGTATTAGCTTGTTTAAATTAATAGCCATCCATACAATCGCTAAGCTTTGCGCAACTACCCGCTTACAACTGCCAACGTATCAGACTTAAACGACTCTGATTAACTATTAACGTATATTTAAAGAACTATCAATCAACTTTGCATACCCCTCTTTAAAACTAGGGTAGCTAAACTGATAGCCTAAAGCTTTCAAACGCTGATTATTACATCGCTTATTCATATCCGCATCTGATTGCATCGTTTTAAGTGATGGTAATGAAGTATTCATACGCTCAGCCAACCACGACATTACCTCCCAGGTGGGTGCAGGATCATCATCACTGGCTACATAACATGATTCCAAGGCTATTCCTGCTAAGCGGCATTCAAGTAAAAACACTAATACGCCTACACAATCACTTTGATGAATACGGTTAGTAAAGTATGGTGGATCTTGCTGTATTGCAGGTGCTGATGATTGTCTGGCTATTCTTAGCAAATATTCACGCCCTGGCCCATAGATTCCCGAAAACCGAACAATCACATGATGTGCATTTAAAGCAATCAGGCGCTGCTCGGCTAATTTAATCAGTTGGCTAGTTATGTTTTCTGGATTAGTAGGCGAATTCTCATCAACCCATTCACCTTGCGTTTGCCCATATACACTGGTTGAGGATACAAAAAACCATTGCGGTATTGTTTCTACCTGAGCGAAATGCGCTAATAGGCTATTAAGACCCGTATTATAAATAGCTTTATAACTGTCTTCATTACGGCCATCAGGAGAGACTATAAAATATATAAAATCAAAATCTAGGGGCAAAGCTTTCAGTGCTTCATTAGAACTAATGTCTGCCTTAAAATACTTAATTCCTGTTATAAGTTCGCTATTAGGGGGATTTCTTTTAAGCCCGACCACTTGATGGCCTTTAGCCGTTAATACCTCTGCAAGCTGAGTACCGATAGAACCACAGCCTACGATTAATAATTTTGCCATAAAAGTTGAAAGTAAAAGTTATGTAGGGTAGGCAAACAAAGCAAAGCACCTAAAGAACAAGCATGAAACTGAGTAATTTTAAATCCCCCCCTTTTTCAAAAAAAAGGGGGGGGTTAAAATTTCAGTTATTAACTGTGCCGCACTCGTTTTTAGTCACTTATTACTTACTCTCAGTCGCACTAATTGGCACTAAAGACTTGCCTTTATATTCACCGGTTAAGGTTTTTAAGAATGCCACTAAATCGTCAATTTCTTCAGGCTTAAAATCTTTATTTCTCTGTACCTTAGCCATAATTCGTACAGCATCGGCTAATTCCCTAACAGATCCATCATGGAAGTACGGAAAGGTAAGTTCAATATTGCGTAATGTAGGCACTTTAAAGACATGCCTATCATTGTCATCGTGAGTGACATTATATCGACCTAAATCAGCCTCAGTAATAGGGCCGCCACGACGATGGAAATAATCACGCTTCGCACCCATTTTCTCATACGACAAACCACCCAATGTAGGGCCTACATGACATGACGCACAATTATCTTTAAATAAGGCATAGCCAGCTTTTTCATTCGCATTTATGCTATGGTCATTACCACGCAAATACTGATCAAAACGAGAATTTGCCGTAACTAAGGATTGTTCAAAACCGGCAATTGCATCGGTGACGGTTTCTTTCGTTAAACCTAGTTCTGGATATAACTCAGCAAAAGCGGACTGATAAGCAGGCACTTGCTTTAGTGTTGTCACTACGTCATCCCACTGCGCGCCCATTTCACCGGGATTAGCGACAGGACCTGCGGCTTGTGCTTGTAAATCTTTAGCTCGACCATCCCAAAACTGAGCCAAGTTATAGCTGGCATTGTAAACAGTCGGTGTATTAATAGGGCCTTGTTGACCACGAATACCGGTAGCCACTTTGGCTTGATCAGTTCCACCTTTAGTCAAACCGTGACAAGACGCACAGCTTAAGGTGTTATCACCCGACAAAGAGGTGTCATGAAACAACTGATCACCCAACGCTACTTTTTTAGGATCTACAGCCACAGTTAAAGGTAAGGGTTGCACGGGCTCTGCTTTAAGTGCTTTAGTGGAATCTTGACTCAAAGGCGATTTTTCACGCTCCTCGGCAATCCATTTGAGTAGGCTTAATTTTTCATCAGCCGTTAAGCTACCTTCCCAATGCATAGATAGATATAAATGCGGAGGCATACTATTACTGGTAATAGCACCTTCTATTCTGGCTAACATTAAAGGCGGCAAAGTCTCTTCACCACTATAAACCGCCTTTGAGAGTATGAGTCGTGCAGAGGCATTTGCTATATCAGTGGCCATTAACTGTTTAGCGATAGGCAATTGTGCGTAGATAGGCATACGGGTTAAGCCCGGCGAATGACAGTCTACACATTTATTTTGTAAAATTTTCGTTGCAACAGCAAAACTTTGTGAGCTGCTAGCCAACGCAGGTATCGGCTCATTTTCACCGGACAAGCCCAGTAAATTAGAAAGCGGTAAAAATATGGCGATAGCGGCAACAGGAAGTAAATATATCTTTTTCATAATGTCATCTTAAAGAATGGCGCTACCTTTTACGATAGCCTGATTTAATTTATGCTGGCAATCAAGATTACCCGCGATGAGTCTATACACTAATTTAAAAACCATCCCATTATTAACTGAGCTTTTTATTCACGTTGACTATGAGTCAGCAAACACATAAACCTGAGTAGATACTTCAGGTACGGCTATAGCAAGCTTTGTCTCCTCATTAAAACTCCAAGAATCTGCTGCTTTATCTTTGATAACCTTACTGATAGCTATTCTTTTATCATTATCTCTAGCAAAAACACCTAAACTCACAGCCTGATCAACCACCTCCCCTAATACTGTGTAATCCATCTTAACGGATGAGCCAATATTACCTTCTATCATAATCCCCGAGGTTATGCCAAAACCACACAGAACTCGACTATAAAGGGAGTTGTTGGAAATAAATGCTTTAAATTTTGTTTCAGCATCCACGCAGGCAGCAATAGCGGAATCGACCTCATCTGGTGCAAAATGCGCAATAACACAAGCATCGGCATATTTAGCCACTTGTCCGCCATATTCAATAAATGACGTAGAACAAATATCTAAATAAGCATTAATGACAACCACTAATTCTTTGGTAAAAAAGCTCTGATACAAATTAGACAAATCTGTCATGCTACCGGACACTACTATTTTTTCAGTGCTTTTGATCGGAATTGTGAGCGGGTTAACACCTTCCATTAAATACTTAAGCAACGCTGGCTGAGTATAACGCCCTACGGCATTATAAGATTGGGCAATATTTTGTAACATCATGCCGATAGCCAATAACATTAGATCATTGCTTTCACTCAAGGCTACCGTTTTCATACCCCATTCATTAAACAATCGCTCCTCACATCCTATTTCAGTGCTTAATATAGTGACTTCATTATGACGAGGGTCCCGACTGATCTTCTCTACCAAGGTATCAACAATAGCAGCATCCCCTTCTAATACCTGAAAGAAATAATCACGCACCGAAATTAATACCCCTGTTACATCTATTTTTTTATTATTTTCACTAGCAAGTCGACCTATTTCCAATATTTGCTCTTGATTCATTACCGCATTAAGTTTACTCACATACGTGAGGCGCTTCATACCTAAGGACTCTTCAAATTGTTCATTATCAGCTTTATGAGCACTTAAATTCCGAATAGCTTTACCCATTAGCCAACCGCTTTTAAGCAATGCTTTAAGATCGTCCTGAGTAACCAACTTAAGTTCACAATCAGTAACGCAGCGAATAGTTTCTATGCGCTTACCCTCATGGGTAGGCATAATTTCACCAAAATAATCGCCAGGACCTAAGTCTCTAATTTTGCGCCCATCTTGTATGACTTTTAATTGCCCTGAATCTACCGCATAAGCCATTTCTGCGGCATCACCTTGAGCAAAAATTTCATCGCCGGCTTTGAAATGTAACATTTGTAACTTCGAAGAAGTCGCTTGCGACAGTACCGCTATGTCATTACGAAAAGCGAGCACTAAAAACCAATCAATAATAATACGTAGATTTCTTTCTAAACCGGGCACCGAGAGTAGATTAGTCAAACGAGAAAAAAACCACGCTGGTTTGCCACTGATAACCAACCAACCAAGACAACACAAAGAATATTGTCCTAAAGTGTAAGGTTTAATTGCATAATTTTTTTGTTTATATGGGCGCGAAGCATAGCCCTGAGAATGCGCCCAAGCATTGAAGCCGGCGCTATAACCTAGGTCAACTCGATCACGCGTAAATACAAACTGAGCATGAGCCAAACTCTTTTCTGTTTCCGTTATCCATATATTGTTAAAAGCTAACAAACGAAGTTTGTTGTTTATAGCAAAAACGCCACTCAATTCACCCGCATGTTTAAAAGGAAGTGTAGGTAATTGCAGGGCAGCATTAATCACTAGCCCTACTGGATGACTTTGACCATTGGCAAAAAACAAGTGTCGCTGCGTAATACTGGTGATATCTTCATGTAAATGTTCAATCACTCCGGCTTTCTTTAAGCTTTTAGCGCGTCTTGTGCTCATTTTATTTTCAAAATCAGAACTTAACAGACCTTGTTGATTAAATAGATGCACCTGCCAACCTAATCGCTGCAATACCGTATAGGATGACTCTGCGGCACGCAATATCTGACTAATTTCAACCGCTATAGCTGATGCACATTCACCAAAACCAAGTACTGCAAAGCTAAGTAATCTAGCTTGCTCGGCACTATCATCTTCAAACTCAGCTTCTTCTACCAAATCAAGCACTCGCTGCCTTATACGTAAGGCGTCTGCGACTGAATCAATCAAACAAGCATGAGCTGCCATACCAGAAATAGTGGCTATGTTAGATTTTTGGCTCAAAGCAATAATCAAACTATCGTAATGTAACTCGATGAGTTCATTATTCTTACGCTTAGCAATGACCAACTGCTTTTGTTCATCAATGCTATCTAAGTGCCCAACCACCACGGTAGTCTGCTGAATAATACGTCGAAAAGGATTAACCACATTACCTGGCTGTACCGTACCACCGATGACTTCCGGCAAAAAGGGTGCAAAGAGAAAATTCGCCTGCTCATGTAACAAAGTAATCTTAACGTTGGAATATTGACCAATGAGTCGTTCAATTTTAATTGCGGCTTGTAACGCTGAAAGCCCACCACCAACAATGACAATATGAGCGGCCTTATCTCTAGCTATTGGACGACGTAAATGCCCTGCTGAGTTAATCAAACACGACAACACTACGCCATAAAAAAGTATATGTTCAGTGATCGTTTCAGGTAATAAAAAAGCAAAAATAGAAAAGGCGGAAACTAAAAATAAAGATAAAGGCCGCAAGAGTACGCCGGCAATCATCAAAATACCGGCACTGACTTCAACCAGAGCCATCACCAAAGTAAATACTTCAGGGTTAATCGATAGTATAGGTAATTGATATACGCTAATAATACCAATGGACAAATTAGGCTGCATTACTTTAAAAAACACACCTAAATATAATAAAGTCGTACCCGTCAATATACGCATAATGGCTTGAGCACGCTGTCTAGGCTGTTCTGCCAACCAAGCTTGTATACCCTGAAATAAAGCGGGTGTTGGCAAAGGCAAATAATGCCGCCCTGGGCCTTGTAGCACTAAATAAATACTAGCACCTAGCATGGCTCCAACATAAGCCAGCAAGGCCTCACCATAAAGATAGGAACCTATAAAGCTAAGTACAATTAATAGTGCCGCAAATAAGCGTACATAAACACCGAACAAAATGGTCAGCCCTAATATTACCTCAGCCCAGCGTAACCATGCCCAACTAGAACCTAACTGAGATATGTCCAGATCTGGGGCAAAAAAAGTCGGTGTAGTAAACGCAACAACGCCAAAGCGAGGTTCTGCTCCTAAAGCGGATGATAATAAAATCCAGCCTACACAAACACGTAAAATACGTGGAACATGATCTCCGTAAGAGGATAATCGAGCTTGTAAATCAGGGAAAAGTTCGCGGGCTCCAGTAAATCCTAACCAAACCCAACCGACAATAAAGGTTGAAAATATCGAAATCATGGTCAAATTAAGCGGTGACCATTGAGAAAAAAGCACCGGTCTTTGTAATGAGTTCCAATGCGTGATTTGTTCTGGTGTTAAAATCCAGCGCTCATGCGCAGAGATTAAATCAGAAAAAAGGCATAAGCCAATAAAGCTAAGTGTTAATAAAAAAACGCGTCTAAACCGACGATCTATTAATTCTTGGATACGCATAACTTTAACCTTACTCAATAACAT
>CAIVGC010000144.1 GCA_903905335.1 uncultured Methylococcaceae bacterium | reverse complement strand
TACACTGCAAACCTGACTGACTATACGCTGAAACTTCGTATTGTTCATACCCATGAGCCGCTAATAATTGTTGTCCGCGCTTTTGGGTATCAAAAATAAGCTCATCATTAGGGAGTTGCGGTGGGAACTTATGAAAATAAGTATTGGGCTCTAGCGTTAACTGGTAAAAAGAAATATGCGTAGGCTTTAAACTAATCGCCGTTGCAACATCGCTTTGACTATCATCAGGATTAGCACCCGGCAAACCGAACATTAAATCCAAATTAAAATTATCAAAGCCCGATTGCTGAGCAATTTCAGCAGCTCTAAGCGCTTCACCCCCCGAATGCACGCGACCTAAGCGTGTTAAAAGCGTGTCATTAAAGGTTTGTATACCTATCGACAAACGATTAATACCCAAGTCTCTAAATTCAGCAAACTTATGACTTTCAAAAGTACCCGGATTAGCTTCCAGCGTAATTTCAATATCGGGTTTTAGATTGAGTTGTTGTTCTATACCACGCAACAAACGATTGATAGATTCGGGAGAAAATAAACTGGGCGTACCCCCACCGATAAAAATACTACTGATGGGACGAGTAATCGAGTAGCGCTGCACATCTTTGGCTAAATCCGTTAGCAAAGCATCGATATAAGCAGCTTCAGGCGTATCAGCTTTAACAGCATGTGAATTAAAATCACAATAAGGACATTTTTTAATACACCAAGGGATGTGTATATAAAGACTGAGTGGCGGCAAAGAGATCATTGTCGATGAATTCAAAGGGTGGTCGGGGCAAAAACGACGGACTAATCCGACATGAAGTGACTTGTTATTGCGAACTGTTTTGCTTCATTTGAGTTCTAGCGCGTATCAGCGATAACATAACCACAACCAACAGCGCTGCCAATGAAAATTCCAGCAATATAAACGCGCCAATTTTAAAATAGGCAAACACCGGATTAACGAAGCGAACTAACCAACCACCTGCTTCATCGGCCAATGCTGAGATGTAAATTAAGCCATTCAAGCAAATTTTTAAACGTACCGAAAAATCAGTCATCAACATTAAATGCGTTAAGGTCATAATCAACATGCCCATCGAAAACAAGTGAAAGTGTGAAACCTCCAGCATGCCCTGATAACTTCTAGGCGGAGTAAAGTTCTCTTCTGAACCTAGATAATAGGTAATCACTGAATTTGGCATTAAATCCATGTGATGAAAATACATCATGCCGTTACTGATCCACAATAAAAAGATATAACCCAGAAACATTAACACCACAGCATTGAGTAACGACTTACGCTGTTGTTCGCCGGTAACAAAATAGCGCATTAGTTTTGACCTTTGGTTTTTATCATCACTTGATAGATAGCCATCACTTTGCGGATACTATTAATTGCCGCTCGTGTACTGAGCGTTGCTCCACTGATACCATCTACACCTTTATTAAAATCCATGTCTACAAGCGGGCGTTTATATAACTTGTCAAACCAAGCTTGAGGCGGCTGATATTCTGGCGGCTCATGAAAGGCAAGCGTAAAGACATTACTTAGCTCACCATTCGGGGCTAATACGATCATTAAAGTCTCTGGCTTAGTTCTAACAGTGATTGTTTCAATCGCGGCATAACCTAAAATATTGCCGTGATCTTTTCCTAAATAAAACGTAAATAAACCTGACTCCAATTTAACTCTAGCATTTTGCTCAATATTAGCGACTTGAAGCTCATCAGGAAATAATGACAACAACTCAACTTGTACACCTTTACCAAACGCCAGTTCTATAGCCTCGTTTTTGCTATAAAAAATTTCAGCAAAACTGGGAGTGACTCCGCTTAGCAATAATAAAAAAAGCACAAGAAACGTTCCTTGCCTAGTTATTTTCATAGAGTATCTCGCTTACAGTTGTAATAAACTTCAAAGAAATAAAGGTAGGCAGGCAGTTTAACACTACCCACAGATGACTTTATGTTCTTTATAAACTTAAATGTAATTATTCAGTTCCTCTCTTTGAAAAAGAGGTGTTAGCAACTTAATGCGGGACAGCTTCAACTCAGACGAAAGGCTCAAGGCGAAAGATTAAGTCTAGGAGGTTAGCAACTTAAAGCGGCACAGATACTAGGATTAACCTTTCGCCTTCGCCCTTTGCCTTTTGTCTGCTCTTAAAAGAACCCTGTCTAAAAGTGAACGATTAAGCTTGTGTCCCGTCTTAAATTGGTAGCCATAAATAGTTACACAGTAATAGTTATATTCTTTGCTGTGAAAAGAGTGACGGCCTAAAAAATAAACCCAAAACCCAGATTAAAGTCATCCGGCAATAGACCTTGTTTTGCAACATAATTGCGATAATCGGCTTTGATGACTACATTAGGAATAGGCTTGTATTGCAAACCCACCTGAAATATTTCCCAGTCCTTAGTAAGATCAACAACATAACCAGCGGGTGCTTTGGACATGGTGTTTAATCGCTCATAGCGGAAGAATGGAGCTAGATATTGTGTAGTGTTTTCCCAGAACATGGGCAATACATCGTAACCGGCCTCTGAATACCAGCCATAATTTTGAGAGCCTATAGTAGTTCCATTGGCTGCACTAAGAGTGCCGGCATCATTAATAAATCCCCATGAACCTAAGGTACGGAACTCTAGACTACGATATTTCCACTGCACATGCGCTTCATATAATTGAGTAAAGGCATTGACTTTTTGCCCAGCAAAAATTTGATTTTGCCCAGAATTACCCACATACGCCGAACCACCGACAGTAACGCCAGGCAACACAGCAGGGTCATAGTCCAAGCGCGCGACATAACCAAAGTTTTCAGCCTTAGCATTACTACCACTGCCACGACCCTCTTTAATACCATCTGAGGTAAATTTAGAGGCATCCAAACCATTAACTACATAAGCGGTATACGTCAGACTTGGCGTAATTGCACCAAATAAACCCGCACCCATTTCCCGCCAGGTACTCGGGATGATGCGCTGCTCAACTTCGGGGCGATGATTACCAAAATAAAATACCGGCTCATGAATTCGATTGATAAAACCCATGGGCATCAAAACCAAACCAGCTCGAGCATTGGCCTTAGATGCCATAAAGAAATCCAGCGAAGCAAATTCAACAGATACCTCGCCTTTATTTTCAGAGCCTTCACCGGTCGTGCCACGTTCGAATTCAAGTTCACTGTTAAATAGAATCTTATCTGTAAATTTGTAGCCTGCGTATAAAACCATGCGCTCCATATTAGCACTGTCATTACTACTGCCCTTATCGCCCACTTTAGCGGAATAATTACCTTCGCCATAGCCACCTATAGATAGACCTTTACCTGCGCCATAAACCTTAGAGGCAGCGGGGCCCAAACCATAAGCACTTTTATATTGGGCTTCTTCAGGAATAACTAGGTTAGTACGTAATTTTTCAACTTCCTGACTCAGAATGTCGGTTTTTCGCTCCAAATTCTTTACATTGCTAGTAGCATCATTGGTTTCGGAACTCGATGTATTGCTGGCAGGCGCTTTATTTTCTGGACTTTCTATATGAGCAACAGTCACTTTACTTGTGTCTGCTCCCATATTGGCTTTCATGTCGTCAATTTGCTTTTGCTGTGCTTGGATAATTTGCCACATATCTTCCATGGTTTTCGGTTTATCCAAAGCGCTAACAGGAACACTTAAAACAACCAGCGCTCCGCATAACAGCTTCTTTACTAATAGTTTGCTATTGCTCTTCATCTATACATACTCATATTTTTCAGTTAGTTAATTTTAGCCTGATAAATATGTAGATGCAAATGATTCCTATTCAAGCATTGAAGCCTATATCCCGTCATTCATTTTAAGTGTATCTCTGATTTTCACATCACCTAGTGATACAAAAACCCCCAACTAACAAACCCCGAATTCATATAATAACTGCAACACCCTTTAAAAGAGTTAGATTGAGACAATATAGTTAAACTAAACATTCACATTTGCTAAAGAACCCTGTATATATAATGATGTCAGTGCCTAAAGGTAAATTAACTAACTAAATAGGCCGAACAAGCTTTATGGAACAAGGCCTTGTCAGAAGGGATAATTACAACACATCAAATTAAATAATAAAGTTGGAGTATCGTTATGTTTGAAATATTCTTCATGTTTACGGTCATTTTTGTAGCCTATGTGGTTTATCACATGTTCAGCGAACAGAAAGAAGTTCCTACCCCGACAACCTCAGCACTAAAGACCCAACATAATGACCCTGCTGTGCTAGCGCCTAAACCTGCGGTCGCTCCTGCTACTAAGACTTCTGTCCAAAGTAAAAAACCTACGGCTGTCAAAGCTAAGGTAATTAAAAAGACTGCCGTCGCAGCAGCCGTTAAAAGCACCGAAAATAAAAAAGGCTTACTAGATCCAAAAACAGGTGAGGTAACTACCTCTTATAATAATTATCGCTTCACCAAACGCTGGATAAAAGATGCTTTGGTTAGCGAAGGCTTATTAGATAAGGTTTATAAAAATAACGAGCTAGAACCCACCATCGAAGCCACTATAAAAGCCGCCATCGTTAAACTTGAAGCTTTAGAAAAATATAAGCCTTAATCATTAAATAAGCTAAAAAGTCAGTCATTGATGATTAATGACTGACTTGGCTCAACTAAATATTCCTCTCATTGATTTGATGCTCTTCTGGGCCAATGAATGTTCTTTCCATGGACTTGATGTTCTTTTTAGAGATTTGATGGAATTGGTGCCTTAAGAGTAAAACATAATAACTTCAACATTATCTGTGGGAGTAGCTAAAGCCTCTCTCACAGATAACTAAAGCCTATAAATGCTCGATCTTTATTGGCATTTACTTTCGCCGCAATTTAGGCAGGTCATACAACCATCCATCATCACCATGGCTTTGGTACTGCACTTTTGGCAG